>NZ_BAOX01000021.1:0-35928 GCF_000813105.1 Rhodococcus sp. BS-15
TGGTGCTCGGAGTCGGCTTCCGCGGCTGCAGCCAGCGCCAGGACGTCGTCGGGGCTGCGGCCGGCGGTCACCTCGATCGCGGTGACGGTGGGTTCGCCTTTGGTGAGAGTGCCGGTCTTGTCGAACAGCACGGTGTCCACCGTCCTCATGGTTTCGAGTGCGAGCCGGTCCTTGACGAGCACGCCGCCGCGGGCGGCTCGTTCGGTGGCGATGGACACGACCAGCGGGATCGCCAAACCGAGTGCGTGCGGGCAGGCGATGACCAGCACCGTGATCGTGCGGACAACGGCGTCGTCGGGCATCCCGAACAGTGTCCACGCGGCGGCGGTGAAGCCGGCCGATCCGAGGGCGAACCAGAACAACCACCCCGCTGCGGTGTCGGCAATGCGTTGAGCTCGCGACGTCGAGTTCTGGGCGTCGGCAACCAACCGGCCGATTCCGGCGAGGGCGGTGTCCTCCCCGACGGCGGTGACCTGTACGCGAAGGCCGGAATCGGTGGCCACTGTTCCCGCTACGACCTGATCGCCTTCGCGGCGACGGACCGTCTTCGATTCACCGGTGATCATCGATTCGTCCATGCTCGCCGAGCCGGCGACGACAGTGCCGTCGGCGGGCACCCGTCCTCCGGGACGGACGACGACGACATCGCCGAGTCGGAGCTGGTCCGGGGATACCTGCACGACATCGTCGTTCTCGACGCGTTCAGCGGTGTCGGGCAGCAGTGCTGCCAGAGAATCCAGCGCGGATGTGGTCTGCGCCAGCGATCGCATTTCGATCCAGTGCCCGAGCAGCATGATCACGATCAGCAGGGCCAGCTCCCACCAGAAGTCGAGCTGATGATCGAGGATGCCCAGGCTTGCGCCCATCGATGCACCGAACGCGACGGTGATCGCCAGTGCGATGAGGAGCATCATGCCCGGAGCGCGCGAACGGATTTCGCTCACTGCGCCGGTGAGGAACGGAGAACCGCCCCAGGCGAACATCACGGTGCCCAGCACCGGGGAGATCCAGGCGATCCATGGCTCGTCGGGCAGTGGGTATCCGACGAGCATCGCGAACATGTCGGACGCGAGGACGACGGGGACGGCAAGCACGACCATGATGGCGAACAGGCGTCGGAACATCCCGACGTGATCGCCGTGCCCAGCGTGGTCGCTGTGTCCTTGGTGTCCTTCGTGTTCCGAATGTGTCGAGTGTTCCGTGTGCGTGTGCGTGTGGGTCATCGTGCTGGTCCTTCCCGCTGACGAGTTCGGCGGCTACGAATGGTGTGAACTGGAGGGATCCGCGACGGCCGAATAGCCGGCCTGTCGGACCGCGGCGATGACGTCTGACTCGTGGAGCGCCGGCGTACCGACCACGGTCAGTGTCCCACTGGCGGCGGACACGACCATGGACTCCACCTCGCGAGCTCGCCGACCTCTTCGGTGATCGAGCTTCGCAGTGGCCGCAGGTCATGCCGGTGACTCGATAGTTGCTGGTGAACAGTTCCATTTCTCCGCCTTTGCTCGCATACCCCTAGGGGGTATCTTGGGTGACGGCTCGAACATACCCCCTCTGGGTATGCTTGGAAAGGGGCGGGTCGAATCGAATTCTGCTCGAGTAGGCTGCGATATCGGAGAGTCCTTCTCTGCGGGTCCGTCCGAGGGAGAGCGTTCACATGGCACGTCCACGGGTATTGGTCATCGGCGGGGGATTCGGTGGGCTCCACGCGGCCCGTCGCCTACGCGGTGAGGACGTCGACGTCACCGTGCTCGAACGCGGCACCTCCCACGTCTTCCAGCCGCTGCTCTATCAGTGCGCCACCGGTCTGGTGTCCGAGGGATCGATCGCCAGTCCACTGCGACACCTGCTGCGTAAGCAGAAGAACGTGCATGTGGCATTGGGCGAAGCGACGTCCGTGACCGCAGTGGGTGACGGCGGAGTGGTGACGGCGAGTCGGTTCGACGGCTCGACGTTCGAGCTGCCCTACGACTACCTCGTCGTCGCCGTCGGAATGCAGCAGGCCTATCACGGCCACGACGAATACGTGCAGTGGGCACCGGGCATGAAGACCCTCGACGATGCCCTCGCGATCAGGCGAAAGCTGATCTCCGCCTTCGAGATGGCCGAATCCCTGCCCACCGCCGACGAACGCCGACCCTGGCTCACCTTCGCCGTGGCAGGGGGAGGTCCGACCGGAGTCGAATTGGCCGGGCAGATAAGAGAACTCGCCACCAGGGCATTGGCGAAAGAGTTCGACGCCATCCACCCGTCGGAAGCGCGAGTGCTGCTCTTTCACGGCGGCGATCGCGTTCTCGAATCGTTCCCCGACTCCCTGACGAAAAAAGCGCAGCGCACGCTCGACGCGGTAGGCGTGGAAACCCATCTCGGAGTTCACGTCACCGACGTCACGGCCACCGACGTCGAGGTGACGGCCAAGGCCGAACCCAAGACCGTCACTCGCTACGGCACCCACACCGTGCTGTGGACCGCAGGCGTCGAAGCCGTACCGTTCGTGAAGCAACTCGCCGACGCGATGGGCGTCGAGCAGGATCGCTCCGGACGCATCGCGGTGCAACCGGACCTCTCGATCCCAGGGCATCGCACGGTGTTCGTCGTCGGAGACATCATGTCGCTGAACAAGCTTGCGGGAGTAGCCGAAGTGGCGATGCAGGGCGGCCGAGCGGCGGGTGCGGCGATCGCAGCAGACCTGTCCGGTTCTGTGCGAAAGGATTTCAAGTATCGAGACCTCGGCACCGCGGCTACATCGCCCGCGGTCACGCTCTGGTACAGGCCGGGCCGCTACGGATGTCCGGATTCCTCGGCTGGGTCTCGTGGGGCGTCATCCACATCGCGTTCCTGGCCGGCAACCGCAATCGCGTCGGGACGCTGATCAACTGGGCCGCAACCCTGGCCACCGGCACCCGACGCGAACGGGCCATCACCTACGGCGACCCGGAAACGGCGCGTAAGCCGTACCACTGAGCGCACCCCACTGTTCAGTACCGTCGCCGATCTGCGGAAATCCGCGATCGGTCGACGGTAGTGAACGGTCAGGTGCGGATCAGCCGATGCCGGGGATGAAGCCGGGGTAGACGAAGTGCCCGGGCCCGCCGCCGGGCAACAGCTGACCCGTCGAACCCGGGTAGTTCATGTTCAGCGGAATCAGCTTGTGCGGGTTGCCGTTCGAGTCGGCCTGCCAGCACTCGAGCAACACGCCATGGAAACCGGTGCACACGATGCGAGTGCTGTTGCCGTAGGGCGAGGTCAGTCTGTTCTTGCTGACGAAGGGGTTCCAGTAGTCCGGGTCCTGAGGAGTGAGGAAGCCGGTGACATCCTGTGGGGCCGTCGGACTCGGATACGGCGGCGGAGTGGGCCATTCGTCGGCGGCGGCCGTTCCCATGCCGAGAGCGGCGGCACCTGCAATGACGCACGCGATGACGGCTGTGCGACGAAACATCTCGATCGACTCCTTCGCTGGGGCTGGCACCCAATAGACCACAGACACCCGTTCCGAGGGAATACCTCTACGTTGAAGACATGATCGCGGATCGGTACGGGCCAGTTGTGGCAACGGTATGCGGTGGATTCGTTGCCGGATACTCGATTCGCGAATCGCTCGGCCAGGACTTGTTCCACATCGAGTCCTCGGGCAAGTGGTACGGGGCATTCGTCACCGCGCAGTGGGCGGGCACCCTCGCGGTGATGGCCGCTGTGGTCGTGCTCGCGGTAGTTCATCGCCGACGCCCCCGGGTGTCGGCTGCAGTGGCTGCCGCGCTCGGGGCGGTAGTGATTGCGCTGCCGTCGTTCGCACCGATCGCGTCCAACCAAGCGGTGACGACCAACGCCCTCGGTGCCGGCGTTCTGGTCGGCGTCTGCGGATTCGTCGCCAGTGGACGCAGACTTCCGTCTGCAGGCATCGCGGTCGGGCTGCTGGGCTCGATGTTGTTCTACCACGCGATCTCTGCGCTACGCGGACCGCGTGAGGGACGATGGATGGATGGGTTGGCACCGCAGCACGTCGAATCGACCGTCCCGCTGCTCCTCCTGCTCGCAACCACTGGTGTCCTGCTCGTGGCCGTCCGGCGCGCACCCGTGGGACGATTCGAATCCTCCGACGCGGTGGCCGCTCTCGTGCTGGGATTCGTCTGTCTGACGGCCTATACCTACCTCGGCAACACGACGTCGACGGTGACCATGTGGATGTTCGCCGTCGCGATCGTGGTCCTCCTTACCTACGCCGTCGCGTTCGACCTCGGTGGCCGCGACGGCCGATACATGATGCTGGGGTTGGCGATCGCGGCGTCCGGGGTCAATTCGCTGGGATGGTCGGACGCGTCGTGGTGGGTGCTGCCGATCTCTGCGTCGCTGTTCGTTGCGGCGGTAGGGATTGGCCTGCGCCGAGACCTGTCGACCCCCGCGCTCGTGCTGCTGGCCGTGGTCACGGCCACCGGTCTGCTTGCGATCGACGACAGTGCGGTCAATGTCGTTGGAACCGTTGCCTATTGCACTCTATATCCCGTCGCCCTCGGCCTGGCCGTCGGGTCGATGCAACCCACCCGCACGGTGGCGTCGAGCATCGGTCCGCTGATTCCGTTCGCGCTGACGCTGTTCTGGGTGTCGGCTCCGGTGCCGCCGCGGGAATTCGGATGGACGGACGGCACGCCCGAGGACTATGTGCGGCCCATCGTCTGGCTGTATTCGCCGCTACCCGTCGGCGTGGTGGTCGCGATGATCGTCATCGTGGGTTGCCTTGTCGTCATTCGACACGACGACCGCGAGCATCACGATCGAGTCTCGGATTCGTCCGGTCCATAACTTACCGGTCGGTTGCTCGAGGTAACGTCACCTCATCTTCGGCCGATGTAGAGACTCGACCGGTGTAACTCGACGAAAAGGTGAAACAGCGTGCCACGATCTCGACGACACGGCTTCCGGCGAATCGGTTCGGCTACGGCCGTCGCCCTCGCAGTGGCGATTCTTCCGACCGCGCTGATGACGCCCGTCGCGTCCGCAGACGAACTGCCTGCGGCCACGACGCAGTCGAGCAACGGATCGCGGATCGAATCGGTGAACACTCTCGACAACCGCCAGGTTCAGCTCCAGGTGTTCTCGGCGTCGATGAACCGCACCATTCCGGTGACGGTGCAGAAGCCGGCCGACGACAGCGTGTCCCGCCCGGTGCTCTACCTGCTCAACGGCGCAGGCGGCGGCGAGGATGCCGCATCGTGGCAGTCGCAGACCGACGCCGAGGCCTTCCTCTCGGACAAGAACGCGTACATCGTGACTCCGCAGAAGGGCAAGTGGTCGTACTACACCGACTGGATCCAGGACGATCCGAAGCTCGGCAGCAACAAGTGGAGCACCTTCCTCGGTGAAGAACTGCCCCCGCTGATCGACGCCCAGTTCGACACCAACGGCCGCCAGTCGCTCGCAGCACTGTCCATGACGGGCACCTCGGTTCTCAACATCGCGATCAAGTACCCGGGCAAGTTCACCGGCGTCGCTGCGTACAGCGGCTGCGCTCAGACCTCCGACCCCATCGGTCAGCAGTTCGTCAAGCTCGTCGTCGAGACCTACGGCGGCGGCAACGTCGAGAACATGTGGGGACCGCTCGACGGCCCCGTGTGGCGCGAGAACGATCCGCTGCTCAACGCCGAGAAGCTCCGCGGAACGCAGATCTACATG
This sequence comes from Rhodococcus sp. BS-15, assembly GCF_000813105.1. Lineage (NCBI taxonomy): Bacteria > Bacillati > Actinomycetota > Actinomycetes > Mycobacteriales > Nocardiaceae > Rhodococcus > Rhodococcus sp. BS-15. Next base: position 5,668 of record NZ_BAOX01000021.1, read on the forward strand.
AGCACCGGCAGCGGCCTGCCCGGTGCACCGAACGACACCTACGCCAACCCGCGTCTGAAGAACGACCCGGCGACGCTCGCCAACCAGGTCATCGTCGGCGGCGGCATCGAAGTTGCCACCAACTTCTGCACCTCGAACCTGGCCAAGCGGCTCGACCAGCTCGGAATCCCGGCCACCGTGGACTTCCGCCCGATCGGAAACCACTCGTGGGGCTACTGGCAGGACGACCTGCACAACTCCTGGCCGTTCCTGGCGGGATCGCTCGGCATCTGATCCTCGTAACACCGAACAACGGCCACTCGCACCTCGCGTGCGGGTGGCCGTTCTTCGTTCTCCGGGGCGGTGGATCGGTGTAGAAATCGAACGTATGATCGAACGATGGCACGGCGCGCGCAACCTCGACCGGCGTCTGCCGTGCGGCCGTTCAAGCTGCTCCGACCACCGCTGAAGGTCTGGATCGACCTCAACATCCTCTACCCGCTTCCGCCGCACCACTCGTCGAAGTTCAACCCCGAGGGATTCGATGTGCGACGCGTCGTACCGGGAGATCTGGTCGAATGGTCCATCACCGTCGACGGGGATTGGCTCGGTCGCGTCACGTACGAGTTGATGTCACGAGACCGAAGCGAAACCGTCACGCACTGGGTGCCCAGCCGGGCACTCAAGCCGCTGTAGAGACGAGAGAAGCCCCGCCTCGAACGGGAGGCGGGGCTTCTCTCGTGCAATTACCGTCAGAAGCTGTGCTTGCGAGCCTTCTTGGCGAGCTTGCGGGTGGTGCGCTTCGACGGCACGAACAGGTGCGCAGCGCTGTTGCGACGGTTGCGTCGACGGATCAGCACGAACGCGACAGCACCGGCAACGGCTGCGATGGCGGCGATGACGGGAGTACCGACCTTCGCGGCCTCGGCCACATCCTCGCTGTCGATGTTGCGAACCTTGTTCTTCACGTCGTCGGCGACGGCGGAGGCCTTGTCGGCTGCCTTGTCGGCGACCTGGGAGGCCTTCTCCTTCACGTCGTCGGCATCGACGTTGCCGACCTTGTCCTTGACGGTGTCCTTGACGTCCTCGGCCACGTCGGCCGCCTTGTCGGCGACGTCGGAGGCGGCATGCTTGGCCTCCTTGCTGCGCCGGCCGCGGAATCGGCAACATTCTCGGCGACGTCGGAACCTTGTCGGCGGCCTGGTGGGTGTTGGCCTTGGCCTGGTCGGTGGCACCTTCGGCGCGAAGACTGTCGTCACCGGTTGCCTCGCCGGCCTTCTCCTTCGCAGTCCCGGCCAGTTCCTCTGCCTTGTGCTGAGCCTTGTCGATGAAGTCGGCCATCGGTGCGTACCTCTTTCGTGTAGGTCGTCTCCGGACATCCGGAGCTGGGGGCGTCGCGGACGACGCCGATAAGTATGAGTCGATCCAGCTGCTCCGAAACATACGTCGAGCAGGAGTGTGATGGGTCACTATCGACGGTCGGGCTATACGGGTCGGGGCGTCCGCAGCGCGGCGGTGACCAGTTCGACGAGGGTGTCGATGTACGGGGTGAAGGTGTCATCGGTCGGTTCGGCACTCGAGCTGCAGCTCAGAGCCCACTCCTGGGCGAAGATATTGGCGGCGCCGATGATCGCGAGAATGACCAGACGATAGTTTCTGTCGGGCAGTTCTCCTCGTGCTGCGGCGGCAGTTGTCAGGGAACCGAACATCTCGACGATGACGTCTCGCTGATTCATGCGCCACAGCTCGATATCGGTACTGACTCCGACCACCTCGACGTAGCAGACCCGAGCCGACATCCGGGTGCGACACGTGACGCCGAGGTACGCCCGGATCGCGGCGTCGATCGACGCCACCGCCGATTGCTGACCGTCGCCGGACAGTGCGTCTCGCGCAGCGCGCTCGCCGTCCTGATTCAAGGTGGTGACGATCTTCTTGAGCAGCTCCGTCCGGCTTCCGATCTCGCGATAGAAGTGACGGGTCGACACGTTCGATTCCGAGCACAACATGCCGATCGTCGTCGCGGCGTATCCGTGCGTGCCGAACAGACCGATCCCGGTATCCATCAGACGGGTAATACGTTCGGAGGAACGCTCCTGTGGGGATCTGCCTGCGTACTTCCGATCGGGCATGGGTCCGAGCGTACTGATCGAACTCGCCCACGTCGGGTGATGTCACAGAACGGAACGGACCGCTCCCGAGCTCACCACGTGCGTCGACGCGTCCGCAGTCGCTTCGACAACGTCGAGCGCACCGGCTTGTACGCGCCGGCCAGAGAGCGTCGGTCGAAGTCCATGCCTGCGCCGCGTGAAGTGAACAGGACGAGGGCGATGACTCCTGCGGCCCCGACCACCACAGGAGTCATCGGTCGCTGCTTCCAATGGGACGTGTGCGGTTCATGAGAGTTCCTGTCTTCGGTGTACCAAAAGACTGGCATTGACATCGCCATTCGTCAATGGCACATTATGTGATGTAAGTCGCGGTGCCGCTGCTTCCGGCGCGAACCTCGATGGAGTTCGGCAAGACAGCGAGGTGCGACGTGAAGAAGAGTCCAGGCCAGTGGCCCGAGATCGGCAGTTCGATCGAAGACGACTTCAAGGACGTGCTCATCATCGGAGCCGGTATCTCGGGGGTCGGCGCGGCATATCGCCTGCAGCAGATGGCGCCCGAAATGACCTACGCCGTTCTCGAAGGGCGCGAGCGAGCAGGTGGCACGTGGGACCTGTTCCGCTACCCGGGTATTCGTTCCGACAGTGACATCTTCACCTTCGCGTTTCCGCACACTCCGTGGCAGGGCGACACCCTGCTCGCTCACGGCGAAGACATCCGCAACTACATCGTCGACACCGTCGAATCCAACGGCATCGACGAGCACACGCATTTCTCGACCATGGTCACCGCGGCGAACTGGGACTCGTCGACGGATCTGTGGACCGTCGACACCGTGTCCAACGGCGTGCCGAAGCGCTACCGCAGCAGATTCGTGCTCCTGTGCACCGGCTACTTCGACTATGCGGGCGGATACTCTCCCGACATACCCGGACTGGACGACTTCGCCGGACAGGTCGTGCATCCGCAGCAGTGGCCGGAGGGCCTCGACCACTCCGGCAAGAAGGTCGTCGTGATCGGAAGTGGTGCAACCGCAATCACGTTGGTGCCATCGTTGGCTGCCGATGCGGCATCGGTGACGATGCTGCAGCGTTCACCGACCTACATCGCGTCATTACCGATGACCGATCCGTTCACCACGATCACCAAGCGACTACTGCCGGACACGCTCGCCCACAGCGCACTTCGCTGGCGCAACGCCCTGCTGATGGTCGGTTCCTACCAGCTCTGCCGCCGCGCACCGAAGACGGCCCGCAAGGTCTTTCGCGCGATGACGAAGGCTCAGCTGCCACGCGGGTACGACGTCGACACGCACTTCAACCCGACCTACGACCCCTGGGACCAGCGACTGTGCGTCGTGCCCGACGGCGATCTCTTCAAGGCCATTCGCTCCGGTCGCGCGACCGTGGTGACCGACAAGATCGCCGAGATCACCGCCGATGGGATTCGGTTGGAATCGGGTGACGAGATCCCGGCCGACATCATCGTCACCGCAACGGGATTGAAGCTGCAGGCGATCGGCGGTATCGAGTTGTCGTTGGACGGCGCGCGCGTCGAAGTGCACGACAAGTTCGTCTACAAGGGCCACATGCTCGAGGACGTACCCAACGTGGCCTGGTCCATCGGGTACACGAACGCATCGTGGACGCTCAAGGCCGACATGACCGCGCAAGCCGTGGCGAAACTGTTGATTCACATGAGATCTCGCGGTCATACCCGCGCGATTCCGAACCGGCAGGACAAGAAGCTGACCGCCCGACCGGTCGTGGATCTCGCGTCCGGATATGTCACCAGGTCGCTCGACCAGTTGCCGAAATCGGGAACCGAACGCCCGTGGTCCGTACGCCAGAACTATATTCTCGATCGAATCGACGCTCGATTCGACGACCTCACCGAATCCATGACGTTCGGACGGACCGTGCCGAGCCAGGTGGCCGGTCCCGAGGCAGTAGACGTTTTCACGGCGTAGACGACAGAGAGTGGACTGCAGTGACTTTCGATATCGATGGCCGGGCTCTCGCGCACACGATCCGAGGGGAGGGGCCGACGTTGGTACTCATCCACGGCATCGTGCACCGGCAGCATGCGTGGGACAGCGTCGTCGACGCACTGGCGCGCCATCGGCGAGTGGTGACCGTCGACCTGCCCGGACACGGTGATTCGCCCGAACTGCCCACCGAGGACTTCGATCTCGGTCCATGGATCGTCGTCGAACTCGAGCGATTCCTCGAGCAGGTCTCGGTGGACGGAGAAAAGCCACACGTGGCCGGCAATTCTCTCGGCGGCTATTTCGCCCTCGAACTCGCGGCCCGAGGGTCGGTGGCCTCTGCCACCGCACTGTCGCCTGCCGGTTTCTTTCGCGGACACTGGGATCAGACGCGGGCACTGCTCGTCTTTCGCTTGCTGAGGGCGTTGTCCCGACTGATCGGTCCGATCGCGCCTGCCGTCATGAAGAGCGTCGTCGGTCGTACGATCGCGAACTCGGTCTTCTATGCCAAGCCGTGGCGAGTTCCGGCGGCCACGGCCACGATCGACGCGTCGAGCATCACCACCAACAGGGCGATCGACGCGGCCGGTAATGCAGTGCCGCGCTTCAGCGTTCCGGTCGACGAGAGTGTCCCCGTCACCGTCGCATGGGGCCGTCGAGACTGGGTGCTGCCGGTGTATCAGGCACCGCTGGTACAGCAGACCTTTCCGCAGGCGGACGTCACGACCTATGCGGGGCTGGGGCACGTGCCGATGACGGACGACCCGGAACTGGTTGCCTCCATTCTGTTGAACGGTTCGCGGCAGTCGCGCAGCAGGCGTGACCGCAGCGACGAAGGTGGACGGGCGCAGTCACCGGTGGCGTGATCACCGGATCACGCGGCGTCGTGAGCTGCTCGACGGCACTTTGGCAGCGATCCGCAGGCATGGGCACGCCGTCGGGCTCGACGAGATCGCAATGGAGAACGGCGTCTCGAAAACTGTTCTCTACAAGCACTTCACCGACAAGAAGGGCTTGACCGACGCCGCGATGGAACGGTACATCGAGACGGTGCTGGTGCCGCGGATTCACGAAGCACTCTCCGAGGATCTCGACGAGTATCAACTCACCCGTGCAGTGATCGCGGCATACGTCACGACGGTAGCCACCGATCCCGAGATCTACATCTACGTCCATGCCAACAACTCCGCCGCGAACAATCGCGAGATCATCACCGCGTCGGAGCAACTGATCGCGGACGTGCTCAGTGCGGTGACCGCCGACAGACTGCGAACTCGGGAATTCTCGACGGCAGGAGCAATGCCGATCGCCTTCGCCATGATCGGCGCGGTTCGATTGGCATCACATTGGTGGATCTACGACCGGACCATGTCGGCCGACGAACTCGTCGACTACCTGACCATGATGGTGTGGGGCGGTATCGCGGGTATCGCACGCGCCCAGGGCTCGGCCGGACGATTCGCGGCGGAACCTCACCCGTTGGTCGAGGCGAAAGAGGATCGGTCGCTTGCGATCTCGCTCGCGACTTCCGGTCACCGACCGCCGGACGACCCGAAAGTCGGAGGCAAGCCGATCGGGCCCGAACCCAGTCGATAGCTCGCGATGACTGCCTTGTGATCGGTCGGCCACGGCAGCGGTGAGGAGACGAAGTTGTCGGCCGTCGATTCTTCGACCCGCTGATTGCGGACGATCGATCCGCGTGGGCCCACGATGCCGGCCGATGTCAGCGTCAGCTGCGGTGACGGGCCGGCGAAGATGTAGTCGATTCGGTCCCGCTCGTCCGCTTCCGGTGTCCACGTGAGTGACGACACCGAGGCATCGGGATTGTCTGTAGGCCAGGTGAATCCGGGATGAGTGACCGGATCGGGGTACAGGTGTCGGTAGGCGTCGACGAAGCCTGCATCCCTCAGCCGCTGGGTGGAACCCCACGGCAGCACCACTCCGTTGTGGTCGAACAGATCCTTGGTTGCCGGGGTCCAGTCGAGTGTCGACGGTTCGTTCAAATCGCCACCGAGGATGACGGCCCGACCTTTGGCCTGTTCCAGCGCGGCGTCGGCGATGAACTCGGCGATCTCGGTCGGACGTCCGGACTCGTCGTTGATCTGGGTGACCGCCGCTACGTCGGTGACCGGGCCGGTCGGTATCTTGTCCCAGCCGTACTCGGCGAACCGGCCGGGTTCGGGCACTCCGGCCCCGTAGCCGCGCGGCAGGTAGGTTGCGTACCACTGGTACTGGAGGTGGGCGGCGTACACGGCGATGGGCACACCGCCCGGCGCGATCACTGCCTTGGTCATGTACTCGAACAAGCCGGTTTCCTGGATCGGATACAGGGACAGCACGGCGGTGTCTTCGCTGGGTGCCGAATAGAACTTCAACCCCAGCCTTTCCAGGATGACTACCAGATCCGCTGCGGCGGTGCGAGCTTCGGAGAGCAGTACCACCGATGCGCCGGTCGATTGGATGATGCCGGCAACCAGTTCGAGACCGTTGTCGATCCTGGTCCCGTTGAGCCAGGTGTTGATTGCCAGCACTCGCAACTCCGTCGGTGAAGGTTGCGCGAACGCGAGACCCGCACCGGACGAACCGAGCGTGACCAAGCCCGCCGCCAGGCCGAGGCCTTTCAAAGCGCTGCGTCGTGAAATCGGATCCATGTAAACCCCCAGGAGCATTGTCGAACATCGACGGTCGAATCGATTGTCGACGTCGACAAGGATCGGTGGAACGCCGTGGCCGATTGTTCAACGAGCGGTCACGCGTTCGGGGTCAGAACGACGCCGAATATTTCGCAAAACTTAGAGTTTCTCGTACTCGGCCCGCCCGGCCGACCTACCCGTGGAACGAACCTAGTCCGGTAGCACGATGTTTCTCGCGGCCACCGCTGCGGCCACTTCTTCCGGGAGAATGTTTTTGAACAGGAACAGGTCTCGACCCAACACCCACTCCGGTGCGAGTGCGGCCGAGTAGCGCTCGAAGTAACCGAGCTGCTTGCCGAACAGCACCAGTTCCTCCGGAGTCGCGACGCCCCAGCGTCTGCCGGTCTCGACGAGAGATGCGACCAGCTTGCTCAGATCGAGTCGGGCGGCTCCACGGCCCAGAATCGGCTCGAAGAGCTTCCTCAGTTGAAGCCCGATCAATTTGTCGCCCAATGTAGTTCCCTCGGTGACCCCGAGCATGCGGATGCGCCTCGCAGCTTCGGTGTAGTTGCCGTCGAACAGCGACGCACGAAACATCTCACGCAGTACGATGCGCCACTCCTCGGGCAATTCGCCGACGATCCCGAAGTCGAGGAATCCCACGCGACCGTCGTCCAGCGCCCACAGATTGCCCGCGTGCACATCGCCGTGGAACGGGCCATGCAGCACAACGGCTTCCAACCAGACTTTCACACCACGACGAAGCTGCAGCTCGGAGTCGATCCCGGCAAGTTCACTCGTCGTTATTCGGCCGACCGGAGTGCCGCGAACTCGCTCCATGCAGATCACGCGCGGACCGCAATGGCTCCAGTAGATCTCCGGAACCATGACGCCCGCATTGTCGCCGAAGACATGCACGTTGTTGCGGAAGTTCTGCTGCCGCAGTGCCTCGGCGGCACCGTTCAATTCGTGAGCCGTCAGATCGTTGAGCTCGCGGACGATCACCGTCGCGTTGGCGATACGAAAGAACTCGAAGAACCGCTCCAACAGCGATGCGCCTGCGAACGCCACCCGAAGATCGACGCGCATGCGACGCCTGATTTCCGGACGCTGCACCTTCACGACGGCGTCTCGTCCGTCGCGCAACACACAGGCATGGACCTGAGCCACCGAGGCAGCCGAGAGCGGTACGTCGTCGAACGAGTCGAAGAGGTCCTCGATTCTGCCGCCCAGATCGCGCTCGACCACCCGCCGAGCTTTGTGCGCCGGAACGGGAGGAACCCCGTCGAGCAACCGCAGGCAGGCGTCGGCAAGCACCGGAGGGAAGACCCCGGGCGACGACGCCATCAGCTGACCCAGTTTGACGAAAGTGGGCCCCAACGCCTCGAATCCCTTGACGAGTCCCTCGGCCAGGGCGACCGAGAAGCGTCGACGCTTTCGCACCCAGGACACCGGCCAGCGAAGGACGGCTATCCCCGTGGCTGCCGCGAGGACCACCGTGATCAGGACCGCGCGCGCCAACTCTTCGAGACCGAACCGGGTGAGGTCGGAACAGTGGACTTCGAGTGCCTCGGGCGGAGGACCTTCGGAGTACGGACCGACGAACGGTGTGTCGTGGTCGCTATCGTCCGGCACTGGGATTGGTGACGTCACTGGTCAACCACCTGCCGTCCTCCTGCCGTTCGAGTGTCATGATCACCGCATTCACCGCCTGACGCGGTTCGGTGACCGTGGCATTCGATGCCGTCTGATCGATGATCACCAATACTTCCACCCGATCGAGGGTCGAGGATTTCGCAGCGATATCGAGGATCTGGGCGGACGACGTCGCACCGGCTTCGACGAGAGTCGCCTGCAGATCGCTGCTGGTCTCGACAAATGTATCAGCCAATGAACCTGTGGCACCGGATAATACGTCGTCGACATAGGTATCGAACGTATCCGCGCTGTAGGTGAACAGGGTGATGGCAAATGTACGAGCAGTGTCGACGGCCTCGGAGCGGGACGTGTCCAACGAGCGTCGGTTTTCGAGCTGATACGCGAACAGGCCGGCAACGGCAAGCACGGCGAACAACAGGACGGCGAGAACCGACGTGGTGACCGACGGCCGCCGACGCGTCGGCGAGGAAAGTTCCGGTTCGGCTCGACCCGCCGAGGATTCGGCGTCGAGTGTTGCGCCGTCGAGTGTTTCGGCGTCGTCGTTCGTCTTCAGGTCCGACATCGTCGAGCTCCTTCGTGGTGAGACTTGAATGGGTGGGGCAGGTCAGCCGCCTGTCGTGCGCTCTTGTCCGGTGGCCCCAGGAGGAGGACCTCCGGTGTCGTCGCCGGGTGGACGCGGGACGTTCTGCGCCCCGCGCACCTGCAGCCCTGGGTCGGTGCTGTTGCAGTACATGTACTTCAACGGCGGTGCCATGGCATCGATGGACGGCGACACCGTTGGGTTGAGGTAGTCGCAGGTGGGCCGCGGATAGGGATCTGCGACGACGTTCAGTTGGTTGTCTCGCCCTGCGAGTCCGAACGCGCCTGCACCGGCAGACATGGCGGGGAACAGCGCCTCGATCGCGGGTGTGCGTAGCCGGGCGGCTCGGGCGATTCGCGCCAGGTTCTTCAGCAGGTCTCCGCCTGCGTTGCGGTTCTCCGCGATGGCCGTCCCGGCGGAATCGAGTCTGGCCGGTGTGTCGTCGAGCAGAGCCCTGACCTCGGCATCCGAGGCTGCCAACTGATCCGCCAGCGATGTGCCGCCGATCGCCAGCCTGGTGATGTCCGGTTCGATGTCGGACACCGTTCGGAGCAAGGTCCGGCCGGTCCGAATCAGCGTTATCGTCTCGGGCAGAACGGAATCCAGACCGGTCAACAATGCCCCACCGCCGTCGACGATCGTCTGCAGCTGTGCGGTGACTCCTGCCGTCGCGGCGTCGAGTTCGTCGATGATCGACGACAGCTGCGCAGGGTCGATCTGACTCACGAGATCGGTGACACCGACGAGCATCTTCGCGAACGGCACCGGGGTACTCGTCCGATTCCGTTCCACCACATCGCCGTCGACCAGATATGGGGCGTCGTTCGACTCGGGACGGAAGTCGACGTATTGCTCGCCTGCCGCCGACAGAGCCGCCACGACGACGGTGCCGTCGGCCGGAACGAGATGTCCGGCGGCGATGTCCAGCGATGCCTCGACGCCGTCCGCGGTGATGTCGACCGAGGCGACTCGACCGATGCGCAGTCCGCGTAGTGAGACGTCGCCGTTCGCCTGCAACCCGCCGGAGTCGGAGAGCCGCAGCGTGATTCGGTAGTCCTGTGCGAACGGATCGATGCGCAGCGCACCGATGGTCAGGTAGGCCGCTCCCACGGCAAGAACCAGCGCGAGTGCAGTGTTCGAGACGAGGACCCGGTGCCTGTGGGCCCAGCTGCGCAGCGTCATCGGCCCGTCCCGTCCGAACTCGGTGTACCGGTCGGAGTCGGCGGCTCGATGGTGGGTGCCGGAGTCAGGCCCTGCCCGGTGACGCGCCCGTACACGCGGTTCAGGGTGTCGGTGAGGCTCCCGACGAAGTCCTCGCCGTCCTGGGCACCCGGCCAGTGGCTCGACGGGTCGTCGAGCGCAGCCAGACTCAGCCACGACAGCCGGACGTAGATCGCGATGGAATTGCCCTGGGTATTCGATGTCAGCTTCGGGGCGAGTTGCTCGAGCTGCTTCATCGTCGCGTCGAGATCATCGCCGATCGCCGCTACGTCCGCGAAAGTCTGCTCGGTGCCGACGAGCAACTCACGCAACGCCGGACCCGCTTCGTCGGTGAAGGTACCGAGCTTGTCGGCAGCGCCGCCGGCAGAAATGAGGACATCGATGATGCCCGCGCTGTTGTCGGCCAGGGTGCGCGTGAGTTCGGGGAGCTGCTGCGCGATCGCGTCGATCGCCTCGGTGCGGGTGCCCAGAACCGAGCTGAGCTCCTGCGTCCTACTGAGCATCGAATTGATCTCTGCCGTGCGCTGATTCAGATCCGCTACGGTTGCGGTGAGCTCGGTGATGATGTTCGACGCGTCGCCGCTGCGCCCCGCCGTAGCCGTGTCCAGTTCTCCGATGATGGTCTGCAGTCGGTTCACACCACCTCCGTTGACGACCATCGACGCCGAGGCGAGCAGTTCCTCGACACGTGCCCCCGCCGACGTAGACGCCACATCGATGGTCGAGCCGGGCTGCAGACGCGCGGTGCCGGGCTGCGCGATCGACGATGTCGACGACAGCGAGACGAACACATCGCCGAGTGGGGTCGCCTGTCGAAGTTCGGCGCGAACGTCGGCCGGAAGTACCACGCCCGAGCGGATATTCATCGACACGACGGCCGTGTAGTTCGACGCGTCGATCTGCTCCACCTGCCCCACGTCGACTCCGCCGAGTTTGACCTTCGCCTGCTGCGGCAGGTTGAGGGCATCGGTGAAGACGGCGTCGATGCGGTACGAGTCGGAGCCGACACCCGGACTCGGTAGGGGTAGGTCCTCGAGAGTGGTGCTGCACCCGGCCAGCAATGCGGCGGCGGCAAGGGTGATGAGCGACTTCGTCCACGACGTCATGGTCGGCTCAGCCCCAACAGTGCAGCCGAGATTCCGAAGTCCGGCCCGAAATCGTAGACACGCCCGGTGCGGCAGCCCTCCGACTTCAGTTGGATTCGCTGACAGAACTGGTTGACCAACTCCGTGTCGAACAGCGTTCTGTCGGTGAGGAAGTGCACACGCAGAGCTCGCGACACCGGGTCCGTCGCGTTCTCCAGATTGCGAAAGAGTGTCGGTGCCGTGTCGATGGTCTCGGAGAGTTCGCGGCCGTGATCGGTCAGCCCGGAGACGGCCGTCTGCAGATCCGCGAACAGAGTCGGGAACGCGGACCGATTGGTCTCGATCAGACCGGCGAGTTGACTCGCGATCCGATTGACCTGTGCAACGGTATCGCCCAGCGCGACCGACTGATCACCGGCTTCGCCGAACACCTGCGCCATGTCGGCTGAGAAGTCGCGAATCTGCGTATCGTATTCGGCCGCAACGCGGCTCAGATCACTGACCGAGGAGATCAGGCGAGTCAACGAATCCTCGTTGTCGACCCCGACCGCGAGCGCCGCGGACAAGTCGTCCAGGGTGGTGCGAATCCTGCCGCCGTTCCCCGTCAAACCCTCGTCCGCCAGTGCCAACAGATCCGCGACGGAACGATTGCCGTCGCTGCTGTCTGCGAGAGTGGTCGACAGTTCGGTGACAGCGGCGAGCACCCTGTCGATCTCCACGGGGACATGCGTTCTGGCCAGCGGCACGTGAGCCCCGTCCTCGACGACAGGCCCGGAGCCCGAGTACGGCGGCGTCAGCTCCACGTGCCGGTCGGTCACCACCGACGTCGAGATCGTCGCCACTTCGAGATCGGCAGGTAACTGCACCGATCGGTCGACGGTCATGGTGATCCGAACGTGTGGACCCTGAGCGTCGATGGTGTCGACCGTTCCCACCGCCATACCCAACACCGAGACCTCGTTTCCCTCGTAGAGTCCGGCAGCATTGTTCAGATCTGCGGTGATCGTGATGGTTCCGCCGGTAGCGTCGGATATCGATCGAGGCAGGCCACAGCCCGCGCCCAACATCAACACCACTGCGCACGCGGCTCCGGTGATACGAATCCTGGTTCTCATCGGCATCCCTGCACTACATCGGCGGCGCACAGCCAGTTGTCCGGGAGCAGCGACCACGGAGTGGCGATGTCGACGTACGGACCGTTGCCGGAGGCGTTCGTCAGCTGTCGTACTGCAATCGGCAGTCCTTCGTAGACTCGTCGCAGTGTGTCGTCGTTGTTCGCCAAACCTCGGCTCAGTGCTGTCAATTCCGTGATCAACGGGTCTATCGCAGCTCTGTTCTCGGCGAACACGGCATCGAGTCGAGCGGTGAGCGCGTCGGTGGTCACGATGAGGTTCGCCACTGTTTCTCGCTGCGAGACAATGGCTCCCGACACCGCTGCGCCTTGTCCCAGCATTGCCATCAAAGCAGTGCTGTTCTCCGACAACCGTCCGGTCACCTGGTCGGCGTTCTCGAGCAACGCGGCTATCTGGTCCCGACGGTCGGCGATGACCCTCGACAGCGCGAGATGCTCTCCAAGGCCTGACCCGTCAGTTCGGGGGTGCCCTCGAGTTGATCGGCCAGCGTGGTCAGTGACTCACGCATCGCCCCGGCGTCGATCTGCTCGATCACCGGGGTTCCCGTCTCGATGGTCTTCTGCAGATCGAAGGGAACTCGGCTGTGCGACAGAGCGATCGGGTCCTCGCCGAGCGGGGTTGCACCGTCGGGCGAGAGTGAGACGTAGCGCGAACCCAGGATGGTGGACAAGGTGATCTCGGCCGTGGTCTCCGAGCCCAGGCTCACGGACTCGTCCACCTGGAGTTCGACCACGACGTGATCACCTGCCAATGAAAGTGCGTCGACCTTGCCCGAAGACACACCTGCAATGCGTACGTCGTCGCCCACTCGCAGCCCGGCGGCCTGAGCGAACAGGACGGCGACCGTGCGTGTTCCGACTCCGGCGTGTTGGTAGGCGATCACCGTTGCGAAGACCAGGACGATCACCGAGATTCCTGCGATACCGCGCCAGAAGTCCGCGCCCATGGTGGGCGGTGACAACCGAAAACGTCCGAGTCGAAGCTTCATTCGAGACATACCTCCGAATGCTGATTGCCGCCGATCTGGCTGAAGATTCCTGGTGGGAGGAGCACACCGGCGAAGCTCACATCCAGATTGCAGGCGTACATGTTGATGAAGCCGCCGTTCTCCGTGATGCGTGAGAACGAAGCCAGCAGCGCGGGCAGAACTCCGATCGACGTCCGTAGCTGTGCGCCGTCGCCGTTGACGAGATCTGTTACGTCTGCGAGCCGGTCGATGGTGCCCGCGAGCGACGGCCGCAGATCATCGACCATCTCGGCGACGGGACCGGCGGTGTCCCCCAGAGTGCGCACGGCGTTGGTCAACGGCCCTGCCTGTGCGTTGAGATCGGTCATCAATCGCTCCGTGGACTCGATCAAGGTGGTCGTCTCTGCACCGCGATCGGCGAGCCCGGCGAGTACTTCCCCGAGGTTGGTCACGATCAGCCCGAGTATCTCGTCCTTCTCGGCGAATTCTGTTGCCAATGCGGTGCTTTGAACGATGAGACTGCTGATCGAGACGCCGTCGCCCTGCAAGGTCGCCACGATCGACTCCGAAAGTGAGTTGACCTGCTCGGGATCGAGCACGCTGAAGAGCGGTTGAAAGCCGTTCAGAAGAGCTGAGACATCGAACGATGGCTCGGTGCGATCGGTTCCGATGGTGGTGCCGGGATCGACGGTCCTGCCTCGTTCCCCGGTGGTGTCCAATGCCAGGTACCGCTGACCGATCAGGTTCTGATATTTGATCGAGACGATCGTGTTCTCGAACACGGTCTGGTCCTGCTCGAGGACGAAACGTGTTCGAGCCGTGTGCCCGTCGAGCGAGACGTCCTCCACTTTGCCCACCCGAACACCTGCGATGCGGACGTCGTCACCGCTCTGTAGCCCGGACGCATCCTCGAACAGTGCCGAGTATGTGTTCGTCTCGCCTGCGATCGATCGTCCGAGTGTGGTCCAGATGAGGGAGGTGACGGCAATGGCACAGACCATGAAGATGCCGAACCCGATGAGTGGCCTGCGGATCGACGTCATCGCGCACCGACCGGATCGGCGTCGACGGCGATGGTCTGGCCGCGCAGCAGCGGCCCGAGCAGGATCACCGATGTCGTATCGGCGGGCCTACCCAAAACTTCGCCGATGACCGACTTCTCCTGGTCGCTGCCGACGGGTCCGATGTTGCCCGGCGAGTAGACGATTCCTTCGGCCGACGCTCCCGTGCTGCCGGTCGTGACAGTGCGACCACCAGACGCCCCCGGTGCCGTGGTGCAACTGGCTCCAGCCATGTCGCCGTAACGCGGGCAGTCTTCGCGGGTGTACGGAGTGAAGGGGGTGGCGGTGATGTCGATCGACCAGATCAGTCGGCCGTTGGGGCCTGTGAACGCCTTGTTGAATCCTTCCAGCGTCTGCCCGAATGCGCGCACGCCTGCGGGAAGGTCGTCGCCGTTGACGGCCAATGCGCCCATCACGGGATCGAGGTCTCGAACCAGTGAGATGGCACCCGAGAGGTTGGGGGCCAACGCTGCGTCCAGACCCGACGTGGCACCCGCGGCACTCGTCAGGAACGCGGCCAGCTGAGCACGTTTGTCGACGAGTGTCGCGGCGGGAACCAACGAGCTCTCCAAGGTGTCCAGCAGCTGCGGTGCAGTTCTGCTCAGGCTGCCGATGGAGGCGTCGAGCAGGTCGATATCCGCTGTCAGATCGGGGATCTCGGCGCGCAGCGTCGTGAGGTACCTGCTGGCTGTCGAGATGGACGTGCCGATGGATTCTCCGCGGCCGTCGAGGGAATCGGCCAAGGTAGTCAGGACCGAACTCGACTTCTCCGGGTCGATCGCCGTCAGCACATTGCGCAGGCTCGTCATCGCGGTCTGCAGTTCGAGTGTTTCCCGAGAAGAATCACCGGTGATGATCGATCCCGATTCGATCCCGCTGCCCAGGCCGGTGTCCACCAACTCGATCGAGGAGACCGCGAAGATGTTGCTGGGAACGACCCGCGCGGTGACGGTGTTCGGGATCGTCTCGGCGCGTGCAGGATGCAACCGAATGGTCACCGTCGTCGTTCCCGCCGCAACGCTGTCGACGCCTGCGACAGCACCGACCAGCACGCCTCGGAACTTCACGTCCGCGTTCTGCGGGAGGCCGTCACCGAGCGAGGGGAGCATCGCGACGACATCGACTGTATCGCGCCAGATTCCGGTGTAGCGCGCGAGCAGAGCGCCGGCGATCGCGCTCATCGTCAGGAGCACACACAGGCCTCGAAGCACGAGCGTGGACAACGTGGGTGACCTACCTCCGACATCGAACATGCGCGCCCCTATCCCGAGATCCGAATGCCGGGATCGGATCCCCACATCGCCAGTGTCATCAGAGTGTTGGCGAAGATGACGACGATGATGCTGGTGCGGATGGCCTTGCCCGCCGCAACACCGACACCCTCGGGCCCACCGGAGGCGTAATAGCCGTAGTAGCACTGAATGATCGTCGTGAGGAGCACGAACACAACGGCTTTGGATACCGAGTAGAGCACGTCCTGGACGGAGATGAACGAATGGAAGTAGTGCAGGTAGGTGCCGGCCGACTGGCCGCTCTGGACACCGACCACGATCTGGGCCGTCAGGTAGCTCGCGCTCAAACCGAGCACGTAGAGGGGCAGAATCGCAATGACGGCGGCCATCATTCGGGTGCTGACGAGGTAGGCGAGGGGATCTATGGCAAGTGATTCGAGCGCATCGATCTCTTCGCCTATGCGCATGGAGCCCAGTTGCGCGGTGAAGCGGCAGCCGGCCTGCGCGGCGAAGCCGATCGCCGCGATCAGCGGTGCCAGTTCACGGGTGGTTCCGAAGGCGGACACTGCACCGGTCAGTGGGCCCATACCCAGGAGATTCAGGGCGGTGTATCCCTCTATCCCGACGGTTGCTCCGGCGAATGCCCCGAGCAGAACGATGACGCCGATGGTGCCGCCGCCGACGACGATGGCACCGTTGCCCCAGCTGACGTCCGACAGCAGTCGCCACAGCTCCGGTCGATATCGCCGCAGCGTGTAGGGCATCGAGGCCACGGATCGGCCGAGGAAGGTCGCCTGGTGACCCATGGTGGCCAGCGCGCGGGTCGGGCCTGCAACAGCGGTTTTGGCCGTGGCGACGACCGGCCGGACCAATGGCGGTGTGTACCGGGAGGCCATGTCAGATCAACCGCGCAGGGAAGACGATGGTGTAGAGCTGAGTGAAGAGCACGTTGACCGCGAAGAGCAGGATCACCGAACTGACCACGGCGGCATTGACCGAATTGGCCACACCGCCCGGGCCACCCCTGGTGTTCAATCCCTTGTCGCAGGCCACGATTGCGACGATCGCGCCGAACACGAGCGATTTGATCAGTGCGAGTACCAGATCGCCGATGGTGGCGAACGACGCGAAGGTGCCCAGATAGCTGCCCGGTGTGCCGGATTGAACGAAGACATTGAACATGTAGCCGGTGATGAATCCGACGAAACACACGCTTCCGCAGAGCAGGACACTGACCAGCATCGCTGCCGCCAAGCGCGGCACCACCAGGCGCTGCAGGGGCGAGATCGCCATGACTTCCATGGCGTCGATCTCGTCCCTGATGGTGCGCGAGCCCAAGTCTGCGCAGACCGCGGATCCGACCGCGCCGGCCAGGAGCAGTGCGGTCACCAGTGGCGCACCCTGTCGGATGATTCCGAGTCCGTTGGCGGCCCCGGCGAAAGACGTGGCACCTACCTGACCGGCGATGGCACCGACCTGGACCGAGACGATGACGCCGAAGGGGATGGCCACGAGCAACGTCGGGATGACGGAAGTGTTTGCCATGAAGGCGCATTGACGGATGAACTCGGCGAAGGGAAAACGGCGGTGTGCGATGTCCGAGGTCAGCGATCGACCGGCCTTGACGCCCATCGACATCTGACGTCCGAAGGTGGAGACGGCGACAACAGGGTGTCGCCGCATGTAGTTCGAGGCCGTACGGCCGATCGCGGTGGACATCAGCGGTCGAACACCGCACGAATCGGCTCGGCAGTGGGCACCGACTGGCATGCCAACCGGACCCCGTGCCCGAGTTCGTACTCGTCCAGTGTCTCGTTCGCGAGCATCGTCACCGACCCCGCCGTCAAGGTGTAAGCGCAGCCGCCGCAGGTACCTTCACGGCAGACGTACGGCGGATCTAGTCCGAGCTCGAGCAGGCGGTCGAGTAGCTTGGTTTCGGCGTTCCACTCGAATTCGGTTGCGAGCCCGTCGATCTCGACCTCGGCGGTAACGAAGTCCGCAGTCGATCCGGACGTGGCCGGGGATTCGTCGGGCCGAAACGGATTCGACTCGAAGGACGCGAACACTTCGCGGTGAGTACGGCGAACCGCCACGCCGGTGCCCGCGAGCCATTCTTCCGCGACGTTCATGTACGGCGGCGGACCACAGAGGAAGGCCTCGCAGTTGTCGGTCACCTGGGCCCCCATCGAGGCCAGTCCTGCTGCAGTGGGGAGTCCCGATTCCGAGGTGTACCAGTGGTGGACGTCGAGTCGATCGGGGAACCGAGACTGCAACTCTGCCAACTGTTCCGCGAAGATCACCGACTCGCGGTTCTGGTTCGCGTAGACGAGAGTCATCCGGTTGCCGTGTCGGAACAAGGCGGTCTTGATGATCGACAGCATCGGGGTGATTCCGCTGCCCGCGGCCATCAGCACGAAGTCGGAGTCCCAGCTCTGTGGACCGAACATGCCCGACGGTGCCAGCGCATTCAGTCGCATCCCTCGAATTGCGTTCTCGTGCAGCCACTGTGACGCGAGTCCGTTCGGGATCCGCTTGACGGTGACGGTCGGCTGGGTATCGCGGACCGGGGAGCTCGAGAACGAGTAGCAGCGCGCCAGGGATCCCTCGTCCGAGCAAGGGATTTCGAGGGTGAGGAACTGCCCCGCTTCGTACGAGAACTGCGTGGCCAGGTGTTCGGGGACGGTGAAAGTCAGCGAGATCGCGTCCTCGGTCTCGTGCGCGACCTGGTCGATCTCGAGTGCGACGATCCTGGTCGCGGTGTCGTCCTCGCGTGCTGCGAGGTTTGCCGGTGGTCGGCTTCCGAACATCGTCACCAGCTGCTCCTCAGGGCTCGAAGTGTGTCGGTCGTCACTGTTGCACACTTCGCCACTAATTAATAGGCCATTGACAAATGGCGAATAGGGAGTGAAGGTGACGTCGTGAGTTCAACCACAGATGTTGCCTTCGTGCCCACCGGTATCGCAGCCGTCGGGTCACCGCGAGCCCGAGTGGCAGCCTTCGCCACTCGATGGTCCCTGCGGCCTCTGACCAGCGCCCTACCGACGAACCGCAGAGGTATCAGGGTCTCCCGACGCATCGTCGCCGCATCGATGAACCTGTTCGGTCCCGTTCCGAGAGGAACGTCCGTGGACCTCGTTGCAGACGGTTCCGTCCGCGGCGAATGGGTCCGCGCAGCCGGTGTGACACCGGGGGAGCGCGTGATTCTCTACCTCCACGGCAGCGCGTACGTCATCTGCTCGGCCCGCACGCATCGTGGGCTGACCGCGAGGTTGTCGAGGTCCACCGGCCTGCCGGTGTTCACGGTGGACTACCGGCTGGCACCGGAACATCCGTTTCCCGCAGCGGCCGACGACATCGAATCGGCCTACCGCCGGCTCCTCGAACAGGGGTACCGCGCAAAGAACATCGTCATCGCGGGAGACTCGGCAGGCGGCCACCTCGCCGCAGACCTGATCATCGAGAACGACCGAACCGGGACGCCGCAGCCGGGTGCAGTGGTGCTGTTCTCGCCGTTGATCGATCTCGACTTCGAGCTCTCGGCGCAGACCGAGCGAATCCGCAAGGACCCGATGATCTCTGCGGCATCGGCGCGAGCACTCGTAAAGCTCTACACCGACGGCAACGCGGCCGACCTTCCGCGGCTGCGGCTCGACCTCGCCCTCGTGCGAGACCTGCCACCCACGTTGATCCAGGTGGGTGGAGCCGAGATGCTGCGCGCCGACGCGCGGCACCTGCACTCGATGATCGACAAGGCCGGCGGCAGAGGCGAACTCGAGATCTGGCCCGATCAGATGCACGTGTTCCAAGCTCTCCCGAGGTTGATACCCGAGGCCGAACTCGCGCTCGAGCGTGCAGCCGAGTTCATCGCCCATACGCTCGACAACCAAGTCGTACAGGATGATTCGAAGGAACAGGTGAGCTGATGAGGACCAAGGCCGGAAAACCCTCGTACGGGTCGAGAGCGGTGGTGACCGGCGCAGGTAGCGGCATCGGCCGCGCCTTCGCACTCGAACTGGCCCGCCGCGGAGGCGTCGTCATGTGCGCCGACATCTCACTGCCCAGAGCGCAGGAGACGGTCGCCATGATCCACGCACTCGGCGCCGAGGGATACGCCGTCGAGTGCGATGTGTCGATTCGTGAGAACGTCGAGGAGCTTGCGCTCAGTGCTGCCGTCGAATTCGACGGACCGACGACTGTGGTGATCAACAACGCCGGAGTCGGGATCGGCGGAAAGCCCGTCGGAGAAGTCGGTTTCGAGGATTGGAACTGGGCTCTGGGGATCAACCTGTGGGGCGTGATCCACGGCTGCGAGGTGTTCACCCCTGGGCTGCGTGCCGCAGGCGAGGGCGGGATCATCAACGTCGCCTCCGCCGCGGGCTTCGCCGCCGCACCGTTGATGGGGCCGTACAACGTGGGTAAGGCCGCGGTGATGTCGCTGTCGGAAACGATGGCCGCGGAGCTGTCGGGTACCGGTGTGCGCGTGTCGGTCCTGTGCCCGACGTTCGTCAAGACCAACGTGGCCGTCGACGGCCGAATCACGTCGAGTTCGTCACGGTTGGCCGAGTTCGCGATGCGCTGGACCGGACGTTCACCCGACAAGATCGCGATCAGAACCCTCGACGCATTCGACCGACGTCGCTGTACGTGGTGCCCCAGTTCGACGCCAAAGCCGTCTGGCGGTTCAAGAGGCTGTTGCCTGCGGTGTACGTGCGAGCACTCGGATTGCTGAACCGCGTGATGCCCGCCGAACAGGTACCCGCGAAGACCGAAACACTCACTTCCACAACCTCAGGAGCCTGACATGGCAATGGATTTCGACGACATGCTGACCAAGATCAAGGACCGTCAATGGGCACTGGCCGATATCGACTGGGACGGACCGGGTGCCGATACGATCAGCCTGAACTGCACGCCAAGCTCAAGCCCTTCATGTCCGATCTCATGTGGATCGAGAACGTGGGAGCGCGCGGTTTCGCGGCGATGGCACTGAAGGCACCGACCGAGACGCTGGCCGAGATCTATCGCTACTTCCACGCGGAAGAGCAGAAACATGCCAACGCCGAACTCGCTCTCATGCGGCGCTGGGGCATGCTCGACGGCGACGAGATGCCCGAGCCCAACATCAACGTCAAGCTCGTCATCGACTGGCTCGACAAGCATTCCGACGGGCTGTCGCTGGCCGTGTTGGGAACCGTCATACCGATGCTCGAGGTGGCGCTGGACGGCGCACTGGTGAAATTCATCATGGACGAGATCGACGATCCGGTGTGTCAGGCAGTCTTCAAGAAGATCAACTCCGACGAATCACGCCATCTGGCAGTCGATTTCGCCGTCATAGAACTGCTCGGACATTCACGGATGCGCAAGATTCTGGTCGACACCGTCGGTGCGTGGATGAACCCGGCCCTCATCGTCGGAACGCTTCGCTACATCCCGCTGCTGAACAAGATGCGCGACAACATCGTCGAGATGGGCGTCGACGAAGAGCGGCTGTACACCGCGATGAAGCGGTTCAAGAGTGTCGGCGAACGCAGTCCTCAGGCGCTCCGGGTGCCGATGTATCGAATCGTGCAGTGGCACGGCAGCATCGTGATCAACCGCAAGCACCCGTATCACGTCCTGGCGGACGGACTGGTGAAGCTCACTCGCCGGTATCCGAGCAAGACCCTCAATTCCGAGCCGACCTGGGCCAAGGAACTGACCTACGAGCCCGTCGCATGAACCAATTCGATGTGCGTGAAGGTGTGTTGGACGCGGTGATCGTCGGTGCAGGATTCGCCGGAATCGGTACCGCCATTCGATTGCGCAACAGTGGAATCGAGGATTTCGTCATCCTCGAACGCGGTAGCGCGGTCGGTGGAACCTGGCGAGACAACACCTACCCGGGCGCAGCCTGCGACATCCCGTCCCGGTTGTACTCGTACAGCTTCGCGCCCAATCCGAACTGGTCGCACACCTACTCCGGTAGCGGTGAGATTCTCGACTACATCCACACGATGGTGGACGAGTTCGATATCGAGTCGCGTATTCGATTCGGACACAACGTAGTCGACATCATCTGGAACGAGGCGTCCGGGCATTGGCACCTGAGCATCGACGGGCGCGCCGATGTTCGAGCGCGCACGGTGGTGATGGCGTCGGGTCCGCTCGCCAATGCCAGCCTGCCGAACATTCGCGGCATCGACACCTACGAGGGGCACAAGATCCACAGTGCGCGGTGGGATCACGACTTCGACTTCGCCGGCAAGAAGATCGCCGTCGTCGGAACCGGAGCCAGCGCAGTGCAGATCGTTCCCGAACTTGTGAAGATCGCCGAAACGGTCAAGGTGTTCCAACGCACCCCGGGTTGGACGTTGCCCAGAATGAATCGAAAGACGCAGCCGGGCACCAAGCGTCGATACGCGCGATACCCGCAGACGCAGACGCTGGCACGTTCGCTGTGGTTCTGGGGACACGAGTCCGTCGCACTCGGTGTCGTCTGGAAAACCCCGTTGACCCGGATAGTCGAACTCGTCGGTCGCGTGCACTTGCGTCGTCAGGTGCGCGATCCCTGGCTGCGGCGGCAACTGACACCTCGCTTCCGGGCCGGGTGCAAGAGGCTGCTGATGACGAGCGACTACTACCCGGCGCTGCAGAAGCCGAACTGCACGCTGGTGACGTGGCCGATCGCGACGCTCTCACCCAAGGGAATTCGCACCGTGGAAGGCGTCGAGCATCAGTTCGACGCGATCGTGTTCGCCACCGGATTCGACGTCTCGAACACCGGGACCCCCATACCGATCACCGGCCGTGACGGCCGTGTGCTGGCCGACGAATGGAGCGCAGGGGCCAAGGCGTACAAGAGCATTGCCGTGTCCGGTTACCCCAACATGTACTTCACTTTCGGCCCGAACTCCGGTCCCGGCCACAGCTCGGCACTGGTGTACATGGAGGCTCAGATCGACTACATCGTCGAGGCGATCTCGCTGGTGCTCGACGGCGATCTGCACAGCTGCGACGTTCGGCAGGACGTCCAGGACTCCTACAACGCCGAACTGCAGCGCAAGCTCGGCAAGACCACATGGAATTCCGGCTGCAGCAGTTGGTACCTCACCGTGGACGGCTTCAACGCCACCATGTTCCCCGGGTTCGCGACGCAGTACGTCAACCAACTCCGACACGTCGAGCGCGGCGATTACACCACCATCCCGCGCGGCGTCGGCCTCGATTTCGAGCCCACCCCGGCCGTCGCACACTCCTGAAGACACGAAGGAATCAGAGAATGGGTTTTCTCCCGAAGAATCCGGCCGAGGTGCACAAGCTGCCGAGCGCGCATCACGTGCGATGACGTACCGACCCGGCTCCCTCTTTCGTCGCGTGATCGGTGTATATCCTGTGGGTCGACGCGCGGCGGAGGTAGGGAGCTCGGTGGAGTATCGAATCGACGACTTGGCCCGGGAGGCCAAGACGACCACCCGCAATGTGCGGGCGTACCAGGAACGCGGGTTGCTCCCGCCGCCCACGCTCCGAGGACGCGTCGGCATCTACGGCGACGACCATCTGACGCGGCTGAAGATGATCGATTCGCTGCTGCAGCGCGGTTTCACCTCGGCGCACATCGCCGATTTCCTCTCGGGCTGGGAGCAGGGCAAAGACCTGAGTGAAATCTTGGGCCTTCAGGAAATCGTGACCCGTAAATGGTCGTCGGGCGAGACCACGGTCATTCCCGTCGAACTGATCGCTCAATTTCTCGGCGAGGACAACGACCACATCGTCGCGCGACTGATCGAAGCGAAGCTGATCAGAATCGACGGCGACCAGTGCGAGATTCTCGACCCCACTCTCCTCGAAGTCTTCGTCGATCTGAGCCAGTACGGCTTCACCCTCGAACAACTGCTCGACCAACACGAGAGAACCGCGTCGAAGATGAACGCCATCGCCGAGTCGATGGTGGGGAGCGTGACCGACCACTTGATCAGCCAGCACGGTCCGGGTTGGCTGCCGAAGTCGGGGGAGGTGGCCGAGACCACCGAGATGTTCGAGAAGATGCGCAGTCTGGCGATGAAATCTGCGCAAGCAGAGTTGGCCCGTGCCCTCGATCGCGTCCAGGAACAGGCGCTGAGCGACTACCTGTCTCAGACACTGTCCAGGCAGAACGACCAGTAGCGGTTTGAAGACTGCGACAATCGGACATACCTGGCTCCCGACAGCCGAACGGCGGCTGACCGCCTAAGGGGGCACCATGAGATTCGTGACATTGATCGTTCTCGTCTGGCTGATAGTCGGCGCATTCGCGTCGTACCAGCGTGGAGACTTCGAGAGCACACCCGAGAACTGCGCAGGCGCGGGCACCATCGCCCTCACCGTCGTCGCAGGACCGCTCAACTACTTCGGCGTCAACCCTGAGGTCTCCGACTGCAACGTCACCGTGCCTCAGCCGAGCGAGTGATCTGAGTCGCTGATCGCGCGCCCGCGGTGCACCTTCCCTAACCTGGTGAGGTGTTCCGCGGACGGTTGCTGCTGTTTCTCGCCTTCGCGATTCCTGTTGTCCTGGTGTCTGCGATCGGTGTCGGCGGCTACGTCGCGTTCACCAAGGCTCGCGTCGATCCACTGACCACGGCCGACGCCATCGTCGTACTGGGCGGCGAACACGACGGCCGTGAGGCATACGGAATCTCGCTCGCCGAGCAGGGTCTGGCGAAGACGGTGGTGCTCTCCGATCCCTACGGGTCCGGTGATTCGACGATGAAGAAGGCGTGCGCCGCATCGTCACAGAAGTTCGAGGTGCTGTGCATTCCACCCGTTCCGTCGACCACGCGGGGAGAGGCGATCTTCACCCAGGAACTCGCCCGCGAACGGGGCTGGACCCACGTCATCGTCGTCACCTGGCGCTACCACCTACCGCGCGCCCGCTACATCTTCGATCAATGCTTCGACGGCACCGTCACCATGCGTCCGACGCCACGCACCTACGACTTCTCGCTCGTCGAGTGGGAATTCACCTACCTCTACCAGATCGCGGGATTCGTCAAGGCCGGAGTGCAGGGGCCGTGCGAGGACTCGACGAGCGACTGACGGATCCGAGTCAGAAAATCTTGTGATAGAGCGTGATGCCGGACTTCCACGCCAGGAAGCCGAACATCACCGCGGCGACACCGCCCACCACATTCGCAGCGAAGAACGTTGCAGCGCTGCGATACTGCTGGGTTCGAGTGAGCCGGAGCGTAGCCAGCACCACCGTGGCCATCGGAGCCACCGACGCCAGAAATCCGACGCCCACCAGCGAACGAAACCGGTCCGGGGGATCGAGAGCGAACACCAATCCCAACGCCGCGCACGCCACCAGATTGAGTGCGGACAACCGTCGCCGAGACCTGATCGCGTGCGCGAACACGAACTGCCCGAGCGCAGCGAGTCCGCCACCGGCGGCCACCAGGAGCATCGTCGTCATCGTGTGCTGCCCGGCCTGGGCCTGGTGATCGCCGCACCGAGTGCCATTGCCACGAGCGCCACCACCGGTGTGGCCAGCAGGTAGACAACCGAATTCCAGGCACCGCGATGCGTCACGGCGTGGAATGCGTACAGGCTGAACGTGGTGAACCCGCACGCCAGCCCGAACACTCCTGCTCGGGCAACCGGAGCCGGACGACCCCACAGGTATCCCAACGCCGCACCGACGACGAGACATCCGAACACGTTGACTCCGAACGTGCTCACCAGCAGCCACCTCGGCGATGCGCGCCATGTCCAGACCTCGTACCGCAACGCCGCACCGACCGCGCCGCCGACCGTGACGGCAACATATTCGCCGACCGAACGACGGCGAGATCCGCGACGGTTCACGTCAATGCTGTCCCTCGATCACCGAAGCGAGCCTAACGGGAGTCGGGCCACTCGGCTGAGTGGAAGAAAGTCTGCCAGGGTGCGCCGAGGTAAAGTCTTCGTGTGACTGCGGACGACACGGGCCTCGGGCCCCAGCACTTCGATGTGATTGTGGAATGGCGTGATCAGGACGTGGTTCTTGCAGTGTCCGGTGAACTGGATCTGGTGACCGCTCCTGATCTGTCCGAGTCGGTTGCTCTCGTACTCGAGAAATCGCCGACGGCTGTGGTGATCGACCTCAGCGATGTGGGATTTCTCGCCTCCGCGGGCATGTCTCTGTTGGCATCGACGCATCAGCAACTCGGCGGCGAGGCCGGGTTTGCGGTGGTCGCGGATGGTCCGGCCACCGGTCGTCCCCTCACTCTCGTCGGTTTGGACGAGGTGTTCGGAATCTATGCAACGGTCGACGAAGCATTCGTTGCAATTCATGCGGGTAGATCCTGAACTTTTGGGTAGACGGGATTCATGATGGCGACTCTCTTCGGAGGTGACGACTCACGTACCGACAGTTCGATCTCGACGGCAGGTGCGCGAATGGAAGAACTGCTGTTCACCGGCGAACCTGCCGATGCGGATCGAGCGTCGGAGCTTCGTCGTGAGCTCGGTGACTGGTTGGGCACTGTGGGCGTCGACCCCGATCGTGCATACGACGTGGTGCTGGCCACGTACGAGGCGATAGCGAACAGCGTCGAGCACGCGTATCGAGACCACACCGATCGCGGAACACTCGACATTCGGGTCTCGTGTGCCGCGGAGGGTCGAATAGAAGTGAAGGTGACCGATCGCGGGGACTGGGCGTCGCACAATTCCGATCCCAATCGCGGGCGAGGGGTGCCGCTCATGCGGGCGCTGGCCGACAGTGCCGCCGTCACCTCGGACCAGAACGGTACGACCGTGCACATGATCTGGGACGCGATCTAGACCGACCCTTCCATCCGGCACACTGGTGCCATGGTCGACGTGCAGATCGCTACCGCAGAGAAGAAGAAGATCACGGTCCCGAATCTGCGCGTGCTGTGGCAGTTCGTCCGGCCGCACCGTCGGACCCTTGTCCTGGGCCTGACACTCGGCCTGATCGGCACCGGAACAGCGCTGGCGACGCCGATGGTCGCCAAAGGAGTGCTCGACGGCCTCGGCACCGACGCATCCCTGATCCAGCCGGTGCTGATCCTGGTGGGTCTGCTGGTTGTGGGTTCGCTGGTGCTGTATCTGCAATGGATCGTGCTGGGGGTCCTGGCCGAACGCGTGGTCCTAGACGCCCGTAAATCCATCGTGCGCAAGTACTTCGGTGCCACGGTGGGAAGTCTGGGAACTCGGCCCACCGGAGAACTCGTCACCCGGGTCACCTCCGATACCGTTCTGCTCCGCGAGGCCACGTCGAACGCGTTGGTGGCCATAGTCAACAGTGTGGTCGGCCTCGTCGGCGCACTGATTCTCATGGCCGTGCTCGATCTGGTGCTGCTCGGCGCGATCGCCTCGGCCATCATTGCGATCGCGGTGCTGTTCGCGCGCCTGATGCCTCCGATCGCCGTCGCGCAGCGGCAATCCCAGGAAGCGGTGGGCCGCCTCGGCGGAATTCTCGACGGCACGCTGCGGGCCATTCGTACCGTGAAGTCCAGCAGGGCCGAGGCCCGCGAATCGGAGCGAGTCATCTCCGAGGCGCGAATCTCCGCCCAGCACAGCGTCCGGGCGGTCAAGATCTCCGCGTTGGCATGGACGTTCGCCGGGGGCGGAGTACAGCTGGCGATCATCGGAATCCTCGGTCTCGGCGGCTATCGCGTCAGTACCGGGGCATTGGCCGTGTCCAGCCTGATCGCGTTTCTGCTGTACGCATTCCAGGTGATGGGACCGGTGTCCACGCTGGCCACGAACATCACCGCACTGCAGGCCGGAATGGCCGCGGCTGCCCGTATTCGCCAGATCGACGATCTGGTCACCGAAAAAGGTGAAGCGGGTTCGATGCGGTCGGCGAAGACCGAAGCGCCCGCTCCGGCTCTCGAATTCCGCAGCGTCACAGCCCGATACGCACCAGGTCGGGAGCCGGCCGTGCGCGGAATCGACCTCGAGGTGCCCGCGCGTGGACACACCGCGATCGTCGGACCGTCGGGAGCGGGCAAGACCAGCGTCTTCTCCTTGATCCTGCGCTTCCTGACGCCCGAGGCCGGCGAGATCAGACTCGGCGGAATTCCGTACGACGAGCTGACCATCGACGAGGTGCGAGCCCGGTTGTCCTACGTGGAGCAGGAGACGCCGGTGCTCCCCGGCTCGATCCGCGAGAACCTACTGTTCAGCCATCCCGATGCCGGCGAAGCCGACATCTGGGCGGCGCTCGAGTCGGTGCATCTGGACTCGGCGATCCGCGCGCTGGACGAAGGACTGGACACCGACCTGATCGGATCGACCGTCTCCGGTGGACAGCGTCAACGAATTGCGTTGGCCAGGGCCATCGTTCGACGTCCGGAAATTCTCCTGCTCGACGAGGCAACCGCTCAGGTCGACGGCCGCACCGAGGCGGCAATCCACGAGGTGATCCGATCGATCGCGATCGACTCTGCCGTCGTGACCATCGCGCACAGGTTGTCCACCGTGCTCGACGCCGACACGATCCTCGTGATGGAGGACGGAGCGGTCCGTGCCAGGGGCACACACTCCGAGCTCATGAACACCGACTCGCTCTACCGAGAATTGGTGGCCGCGTTGCGAATCGGTGACAACACGGCGCTGACGAAGCCCGGCTGACGACCCTCGGCCGGTGCCTAGCGCCCGGAGTCGGATTCGGTTTCCGTGGTGCTGCTTTCGTCATCCGAATCATCCGAATCGTCCGCGGAGGTGGTGGTGGTCGTCCGGTCCGAGGACGGGGTTCGGCGCGGGCTTCGCGTCGTGGTCTCGGGCCGATCCGGAGTGGTCGTCGTGGGGCGAGCGGTGGTGGGTACCGCGACCTGCCACGTGGGCGACGGCGGGACGATGACGATCGTCGAGGCCGGCGTCGACTCGACCGAACTCAGGCTGTCCGACTTCAGAGCGGGCGGACGAACGGTCTGGCTCGTGTCGTCGAACGCGCCACCGAGAGCGCCGATGGTCAAGCCCACGGCGACTGCCAGTCCGGCGCTCGCCACTGCTGCCGACGCGATGACCTTGTCGCGCATGCACAGACCCTAACGCCGTGGCCGGACCCGGATGGTCGGCAATGATGCGAGAACGTTACCTCAGCGAGCGGCTCGGTGAGAGATGGACGTTCACTGCGTCGACAACCGCAGAACGTGGGGGAGCGTCTCTGCGATCAACTCCCCGGCCTGCTCGTACACCGAGTGATCGCGCCGATACGGATCGCCGATGTCGAGTGTGTCGACACGGTGCACCGCCCGTGCGTCGGCCAGGGTCGCGATGGAGTGCGCGCCCGACGCGGCGGCGAGACCGGCCGCCTCGAGCAGCGTGAAGGTGCGACGCATCTGCCGCGGTGCAAGCGCCAGGACGGCATCGCGATGTGCCGCCGTCATCGTCAGAACGAGATCGGCGTCGGCAGCGATCGCGGGCGTGAGGCGTCGGGCAACAAAACCGTCCGGGTCACCGCCGAGCTGCGTCAGCACCGTCGCAGCCGTCGGGTCCATGGCGTGTCCGGTCAAGCCCTGCGTTCCGGCGCTGCTCGCGGTCAGCTCGAACCCACCCTCACGCGCGAATGCGGCCGCAAGTCGCTCGGCTGTGGGCGATCGGCAGATGTTCCCGGTGCAGACGAACAGAACGCGCATGGCCGCAACTGTAGTGCTGTGGTCGGGTGCTGCACTGTGCACCACGGGACGCGCTACAGTGAGCCATTGGCAGGGGGATCGAGACTCGTTCGTGACAATGAGTCTCGGCGTGTGTTCACGGGGAAGTCGACCGAAGGCGGGTAATGACCGAAGTTCTCGGTGTGTCGGTGGGGGCCAGTGCAGTGCGCATGGCTCGTCCCGACGCGCGCCCTCAGGATCCGGGTCGCCTCGATTTCCACCACGACACCGTCGACGCCTACTGGGACCGCGCGGAGGAACTGGCCGCCGAATCGATCGGCGTCGTGCTCTCGCAGCCGGGCGACGGTGGGCCGGTGCAAGCAACCGGTGTCGCGTACCGGGACCAGCAGCAGTTCGGCGAGATCCAGCAGGCGATGGCGAGTCAGCGGCTCTACAACTACCGACTGGTTCCCGAGGCGCGAGCAGCGTTGCAGTACCTCGAGGCGTCGGGAGAGCTGGGACACTTCGGCACCATCGCTCTCTACGATCTCGGCAGCTCCGGATTGACGATCAGCGTGATCGACCGCGGTACCGGGCAGGTTCTGCTCGCCGAGCGCACCATCGACATCAGCGGTGACGATTTCGATCGCCTCATCTCGGACAATCAGCTCGCCAAGCAGGGCGTCGACATTGCCGACAATCAGGAACTGAGCGAGTTCACCGCACGGTGCCGCGTGGCCAAGGAGCAGCTGTCGACCAGCGGCGCGGTGTGCCTACCCGGTGACGGCGGCGTGATCCTGATCTCGCGCGAGGCGTTCGAGTCCCTGGTGACCGTTCCCATCGAGTACTCGGCGCGGTTGGTGCGTGACGTGATCGGTCGTTCACCCAAGCACGTCGACGCTCTCTTCCTCATCGGCGGCGGAGCACGCATTCCGCTGGTCGAATCGATTCTCAGTGCGTGGATCGGCCTCCCCGTCGTAACCCCGGCGAACCCGGAATCGGTGGCCGCACGCGGCGCAGCGCTGCTCGCGACCCGGTGGCCGATGCACC
>NZ_BAOX01000020.1:0-36293 GCF_000813105.1 Rhodococcus sp. BS-15
CGGGAATTCCGGTGCCTCCGGGCCCCGAGGAGCCGACGTCGCAGCCGGCCGATTGCCCCGACGTCCAGGTCATCGCCATCCCCGGTACCTGGGAGTCGTCTGCCACCGACGATCCGTACAACCCGACGGCCAATCCGGTGTCGTTGATGCTCAACGTCACTCGCCCGTTGCAGGAGCAGTTCCCCGGCTCACGAGCCGACGTCTACACCGTGCCGTACGTGGCTCAGTTCTCGAATCCCATCGCGCTGCCGCCGGACGGCCAGGAGTCCTACAACAACAGTCGTACCGAAGGCAAAGCCGTCGCCGTGCAGAAGATGACGGACGTCAGTGCACGCTGCCCGTTGACCAATTTCGTCCTCGCCGGTTTCTCGCAGGGCGCGGTGATCTCCGGTGACATCGCGGCGGAGATCGGAGCGGGCAACGGTCCCATCTCCGCCGATCGCGTTCTCGGCGTCACCCTCATCGCCGACGGTCGACGCGACGGCGTCTCCGGTACCGATGTTCCGGCCCCGCTCGACGGTGTCGGTGCCGAGGTCGCTCTCGGCGGACTCGACCTGCCCGGCATCACGATGACGGGGCGTCGAGAAGGTGGCTTCGGTGCCCTCGACGACCGGACCAATCAGATCTGCGCTCCCGGCGACCTGATCTGCTCGTCACCGTCGGATGGATTGTCGCTCCGCAATATTCCGCAGAGCATCCAGATTCTGATCGGTGCTGCAGGCAACCCGGTCCATGCGTCGTACAACAGTTTCGTCGTCGACGGATCCGGTACGACGGCCACCCAGTGGACTGCTGCGTGGGCCGCCGGGCTGATCGAGAATGCCCCGACGCCCGCTCATTCGTGAGCGACCACGCTTTATAACGGAAACGTCACAACGGGACGTGGGGCGATCTATTGCCGGGCACAAACCTGAGTCGTGAAGCCCCCAGCCGGTGTGATCGACTCGGGCCAGCGGCTAGAGTGGCGCCTTGGACCTGCGCAGATCGGCCCCGGCCGGGCTGCTCTCGCCACCCGAAACAAGACCGCTGCACACTTGCGAGGAGAGCAATAGATGAGTTCCGCCGAGGCCGCGACCGCAGGGCCGCGCAAATTCCGATTCGCTGCAGGCGGAGAGGGAAACGCCGAGGAGGGCGGGGCTCGGAAGTTCATCAAGCTGGCGCAACAAGCCGAGGAACTGGGCTACGACAGCTTCATGATCCCCGACCACCTGGGCAACCAGGTCGGGCCCATCGCAGCACTCGGCGCGCTCGCCGTCGCCACCGACAAGATTCGGCTCGGCACTGCGGTCCTGGCCAACGGCTTCCGGCATCCCGCGGTGCTGGCCAAGGATGCGGCCACCATCGATGTGCTCTCGGGTGGACGGCTCGAACTCGGTCTCGGTGCCGGTTGGATGCGTGAGGAGTACGACAAGGCGGGAATCACGTACGACCGCCCTGGCGTGCGCATCGAGAAGCTGGAAGAGACCCTCGAAATTCTCGACGTGCTGTTGCGCGGTCAGGAATGCAACTTTCAGGGCAAGCACTACACGATCGCCGGACTCAAGGGCAGTCCCCGGCCACGCCAGGGGCCGCGTCCTCCCATCTGCATCGGCGGTGGCGGTCCGAAGATGCTCGCCCTGGCGGCCAAGCACGCCGACATCATCTCCGTGGTACCGAGCACCTCGAAGGAGGGCAAGCTCCTGCTCTCGGGCATGACCATCGAGAAGACCCTCGAGCGAGTCGAGCTCATTCGCGCAGCCGCGGGCGATCGGTTCGACGACATCGAACTGAACTGGGCCATCACCACGATCGTCGTCACCGACGACCGTGAGCAGATGGCGGAGATGGCACTGGCGGCACTCGACAACGGCTACCCGCCGAACGTGGACGTCGACGTCAAGCTTACCGTCGAGGACATCCTGTCGTCTCCGTACCTCGCATTCGGGACATACGAGGAAATTGCCGATCAGATCCGTAACGTTCGCGCGCGGACGACGATGTCCTATGTCGGGGTTTTCCCCACTCAAATGGAAGCATTCGCGCCGGTTGTCGACTTGCTGAAAGGCGAGTGACGTAGGCGCGTGTCGGTACCATGTAGCTGGCCTTTCAAACCAGGTGCCAAACCGACACCGCAAGAGCTACCAGTAAGTAACATAAAACGCTGTTCGGTGTCCGTGTGCACGTAGCCGGTCGTGCGGGCCCAGGTCACGCAGGCTGTGTGGCAGCGAATTCGTGTCGGAGGAGATTGAAGTAATGAGCCACACGTTCGATGATTTCATCGATGAGAACGGCCACATCACCATCGACGAAGGGCAGACGCTCGTCCGCCACGTCGAGGTGAACGTGGAAGAGAATTCCGACACGCTCGCGTACCGGTTCGTCGACTACTCCCGGGAACGTGACGGCGAAGCTCACGAGCTGACCTGGGCCGAGTTCGGTACT
Source organism: Rhodococcus sp. BS-15 (assembly GCF_000813105.1). Taxonomy (NCBI): domain Bacteria; kingdom Bacillati; phylum Actinomycetota; class Actinomycetes; order Mycobacteriales; family Nocardiaceae; genus Rhodococcus; species Rhodococcus sp. BS-15. Next base: position 2,422 of record NZ_BAOX01000020.1, read on the forward strand.
CGCCTCAAAGCTGTCGCGGCTCGCCTGCAGCAGGTCACCCAACCCGGTGATCGAGTGGCCATTCTGGCGCCGCAGGGCCTCGAGTACGTCATCGCATTCTTCGGAGCGATCTACGCGGGCACCATCGCGGTACCGCTGTTCGATCCCGACGAGCCCGGCCACACCGACCGCCTGCATGCGGTCCTCGGTGACTGCAAGCCGAGCGCCATCCTCACCGCGAGCAACTCGGCAGCAGGCGTGCGCGCGTTCTTCCGCGCGCTGCCCGCCGCGGAGCGTCCCCGGATCATCGCCCGTCGACGCCGTCCCGGACAGCGTCGGCGAGACGTGGGTAGAGCCCAAGGCCGGGCTCGACGACATCGCGTACCTGCAGTACACCTCGGGCTCGACGCGGACCCCGGCTGGCGTCGAGATCACCCACCGTGCAGTCGGCGTCAACGCGTTGCAGATGGTCGACAGCATGGAGATCAACCACGACTCCCGCGGCGTCACCTGGTTGCCGATGTTCCACGACATGGGCCTGCTCACCGTCATCCTTCCGGCGCTCGGCGGCAAGTACATCACCATCATGAGCCCGCGCGCGTTCGTGCAGCGGCCATGGCGCTGGATCAAGGAACTCGCCGCGGTCTCCGACGGCGCAGGCACCTTCGCAGCAGCACCCAACTTCGCGTTCGAGCACGCCGCCCAGCGTGGTCTGCCGAAGAACGGCGAGAGCCTGGACCTGTCCAACGTCATCGGTCTGATCAACGGCAGTGAGCCCGTCACCACGTCGTCGATGAAGAAGTTCAACGATGCGTTCGGCCCCTACGGCTTGCCGAAGTCCGCGATCAAGCCGTCCTACGGCATGGCGGAGGCGACCCTGTTCGTATCGACCAGCAAGCACGCCGACGAGGCCAAGGTCGTCTACGTCGACCGCGTCGAGCTCAACGCGGGCAACTTCGTCGTCGTCGCCCCGGACGCCCCCGGTGCCATCCCGCAGGTGTCCACCGGAACCGTCGCCCGCAGCCAGTGGGCCGCCATCGTCGATTCCGAGACCGCCACCGAGGTTGCCGACGAGCATGTCGGCGAGATCTGGTTGCACGGCGAGAACATCGGCAAGGGCTACTGGGGCCGCGACACCGAGACCTCGGAGACCTTCCACAACAAGCTCGTCCACCGCAACCCCGAGGGCTCGCACGCAGATGGCGCTCCCGAGGGCGGCAACTGGATGCGTACCGGCGACTTCGGCGTCTACCACGACGGCGAGCTCTACATCACCGGCCGCGTCAAGGACCTCGTCATCGTCGACGGCCGCAATCACTACCCGCAGGACCTCGAGTTCTCGGCTCAGGAAGCCAGCAAGGCATTGCGTCCCGGCTTCGTCGCAGCCTTTGCCGTCCCGCTCAACCAGCTCCCGGACATCGTGTTCGAGTTCAGTGGCGCTGCCCTGACCAAGGACTCCGACGACAGCTCCGAGCAGCTCGTCATCGTCGCCGAGCGCGCACCCGGCTCCGGCAAGGCAGACCCGGCTCCGATCGCCGACGAGGTGCGTACGCAGTGTCCGCTCGGCACGGCGTCACCGTTCGCGACGTCCTGCTCGTCCCGGCCGGTTCCATTCCGCGTACGTCGAGCGGAAAGATCGCTCGACGCGCATGCAAGGCCGCGTACATCGAGGGCACTCTGCGCGGTGGTTACCAGCAGACGGCCTTCCCGGACGCAGAACTGCCCGACTGACGATCGCGCACCCTCCGTTTTCCTCCGACACAACTTGGTGAGTAATGGCTGAACTAGAGACCGACAAAATCGAGCGCGTGGACGGCGGAGACCTCACGGTTGCGCAGCTGCGGGACTGGCTGCGCAACTGGGTTGCGGACGCGACCGGGCAACCGGCGTCGGCCATCTCCGACGACCGCCCGATGGAGGAATTCGGTCTGTCCTCTCGCGATGCCGTTGCCCTGAGCGGCGAGATCGAGGAGCTGGTGGGGGTCACCCTGACCGCCACCGTCGTCTATCAGCACCCCACCATCGCCTCGCTGGCCAAGATCATCATCGAGGGCGAGCCGGACGAGCCGGTCGGCACCGTCGACGACGCGTTCTACACCAGCGGCGGGCATTCGGGCGACGCGCACGACGTCGCGATCGTCGGCCTGTCCTCCCGCTTCCCCGGCACCGGACAGACTCCGGAAGAGATGTGGTCGCTGCTGATCGAGGGCCGCGACGGCATCACCGATCTGCCGACGGCCGCTGGCAGGAATTCACCTCCGATCCCGTCATCGCTGCCGCGGTGGCCGCAACGGTGACCAAGGGCGGTTACCTCGACGACGTCAAGACCTTCGACGCCGAGTTCTTCGCGATGTCGCCCAACGAGGTCGTCAACGTCGATCCGCAGCAGCGGCTCGCGCTCGAACTGACCTGGGAAGCGTTGGAGCACGCGCACATTCCGGCCAGCTCGATCAAGGGCAGCCAGGTCGGCGTCTTCATCGGCAGCTCCTCCAACGACTACCAGCTCATCGCCGTCAGCGACCCGGCCGTGCACCCGTATGCCCTCACCGGCACGTCCACCGCCATCGTCGCCAACCGAGTGTCGTACTTCTACGACTTCCGTGGGCCGTCGATCGCCGTCGACACCGCGTGCTCGTCGTCGCTGGTCGCCGTGCACCAGGCGGTGCGCAGTCTGCGTACCGGCGAATCCGATCTCGCCGTTGCCGGTGGCGTCAACATGCTGCTCGCGCCGCCCATCACCGTCGGATTCGGCCAGACGGGTGTGCTCGCGCCCGACGGCCGAATCAAGGCTTTCTCCTCCGACGCCAACGGCATGATCCGTTCCGAGGGCGGCGGCCTCGTCGTGCTCAAGCGACTCGAGGACGCCGAACGCGACGGTGATCAGGTGCTCGCCGTCATCGCCGGATCCGCGATCAACCAGGACGGCCGCTCCAACGGACTGCTCGCGCCGAACCCGGACGCCCAGGCCGATGCGCTGCGATTCGCCTACCGGGACGCCGGTATCAACCCGTCGGGCGTGGACTACATCGAAGCGCACGGCACCGGAACCATTCTGGGCGACCCGATCGAGGCCGACGCTCTCGGTCGGGTGGTCGGTCGTGGCCGTGACGCAGACAAGCCCGCCCTGCTGGGATCGGCGAAGACCAACTTCGGACACCTCGAATCTGCCGCAGGCGCAGCAGGTTTGATCAAGGTCGTCCTCGCGATGCAGCAGAACAAGCTCCCCGCCTCGCTGAACTACGTGGGCCCCAACCCGTACATCGACTTCGACAAGGCGCACCTGAAAGTCATCCCGGAGGCCACCGACTGGCCGCGGTACACCGGCAAGGCCGTCGCAGGCGTCTCCGGCTTCGGATTCGGTGGCACCAACGCGCACGTCGTCGTGCGCGAGTACGTCCCGGGTGAGACCGACGGCGCATTCGACCCCTCGGCAGTGGACCCGGAAGCCGTTCTGATCGAGGGCGTTACCGACGTTTCCGGTGCCGAGTTGCCGATCGTGGCCGAGCCTGAGCCTGCTGTTTCGGAGGTCGAGACCGCATCGTCTGACGCTGAAACCGGTTCGAAGACAGTGATTCTCGCTGTGTCCGCGGCTCTTCCGTCGCGTCGCAAGCGGGCCGCCGGAGAGCTGGCCGACTGGCTCGAAACCGAAGAGGGCAGCACGACGCCTCTCGTCGACGTCGGCCGCACGTTGGCCCGCCGCAACCACGGGCGTTCGCGTGCAGTGGTTCTCGCGTCCACGACGGCCGAGGCGATTGCCGGGCTTCGCGCCATCGCGGCGGGCAAGCCGGGACCCGGTGTGTTCTCCGCGGATTCGCCCGCGTCCAACGGCGCAGTGTGGGTGTTCTCGGGCTTCGGTTCGCAGCATCGCAAGATGGCGTCGCGGCTCTACCGCACCAACGCGGAGTTCGCCGCAGAGGTCGACAAGGTGGACGAGTTGCTCGTCGACGAGGCCGGCTACTCCATTCGCGAGATCATCCTCGACGACTCGCAGACCTACGAGTTCGAGAACTCCCAGGTGGGTATCTTCGTCATCCAGATCGCCTTGGCGGCAACGCTTCGCGCGCACGGTGCCGAGCCGTCGGCCGTCATCGGACACTCGATGGGCGAGGTCGCGGCCGCATACGTCGCCGGGGGCCTGAACCTCGAAGACGCAGTGCGCATCATCTACGCCCGCTCGCGACTGCTGGCCGAGGGCCAGGAGGGACTCGGAGCCGCATCGCAGGGTGCCATGGCTCTCGTCGAGTACACCCCGGACGAGGTCAAGACCCTCACCGATCAGTTCCCCAACGTCGAACCCTGCGTCTACGCAGCACCGACTCACACCACCGTCGGAGGGCCACGCGCCGAGGTCGAGGCTCTCGTCGATATGGCCGAAGCCGCAGGCAAGATGGCCCGCCTCCTCGATGTCAAGGGAGCCGGACACACCGCGGCCGTCGACGTGCTGCTCGGTGAGCTGGCCGCCGAACTTGCCGGAATCGAACCCGGCAAACTCACTGCCGGGGTCTACTCGTCGGTCGATCGTGAGGCGCACTATCGCGTCGGGCATGCGGCGATCCACGGCGTCGACTACTGGACCAAGGGAATGCGTCATCCGGTCTGGTTCACCCAGGCTGTCAATGTCGCTGTGGGAGATGGACATACGACGTTCATCGAGCTCGCACCCAACCCCGTGGCATTGATGTCGGTCGCTGCGACGGCGTGGGCCGCAGGCGTTGCCGACTCGACGCTCATCCCGACACTCAAGCGCAAGGAAGACGAGGCCGAGACGTTCCTCGCCGCACTCGCGCAGCTCTACGTCCACGGGCATGCGCTGGAGTTGGCAACACTGTTCGAGTCCGGCCCGTACGCGGCAATCCCACGTACCGCGTACCTGCGCAAGGAGTTCTGGCTCAACTCGCAGGTCAGCTCGAGCGGCAACACGCGAGTGCCCGGCGCACGCGTCGCGCTGCCCGACGGCCGTCACGTCTGGGAAGTTCAGGCCTCGGCCGTCACCGGATTCGATGCGCTGGTCACGGCCGCTGCATCGCAGGTGTTCTCCGATGTGGCACTGGGTGTTTCGGCATCCCACGCCGACGTGCCGAAGGTGGGCACTGTCGTCACCACGCTGACTTCGCACCTCGGTGGCGCGTCGGTGCAGGTGCACGCGCACGAGGGCTCGGCGTTCACGTTGCTGCACGAGGCCGTCGTCACCTCGGGCGATGTGCGTCCGGAACCCGTTGTTGCTCTGGAAGAGCGCTCCTCTTCTCCCATGGAGGAACTGCCCGAGGTCGTCGAGACGTTCGGTGATCGCTGGGATCCCAACGGCAATCAGAAGCTCGAGGACCGACTGGCCATCATCGTCGCGGAGTCCATGGGCTACTCACCGGAGGATCTTCCGCCCGAGGTTCCCCTGATCGAACTGGGCCTCGATTCGCTCAGCGCTGTCCGAATCAAGAATCGGGTGGAGTACGAATTCGATATCCCCACAGTGCAATTGCAGGCTGTCCGCGACGCGAATCTGCGTGAGGTGGAGAAGTACCTGCGCTACGCGATCGACAACCGCGACGAGGTGCAGGCGCTGGCCGACAAGCAGGCAGCCGAGAAGGCTGCCGAGCAGGCTGCAGTTGCGCCGGCTCCGGCCGTCGAAGCCGCTCCTGTCGAGCAGGCTCCTGAAGTCCCGGAACCTGTTGCTGCACCGGCTGTTCCTGCTGCAGCCGAGACCGACCTGGGCGGTAAGGAAGCGTTCGCCGAAGCGGCCGGATCCGATGTGCCCCCGCGTGACAACGCCGAGCGGATGACGTTCGCAACGTGGGCGGTCGTGACGAAGGAATCGGCCAAGGGCATCTTCAACACCCTGCCGATCCTCGATGACGAGACGGCCGAGAAGTTGGCCGCTCGTCTGACCGAACGGGCCGGTGGCGAGATCACCTTCGACGACGTCCTGGACTCGGAGACCATCGAGCAGCTCGCCGACAAGGTACGCCCGCACCTCGAAGACGGCGAGATCGACGGTGTGGTTCGCAATCTGCGCGCCCGCCCCGAAGGTTCCACTGCCACACCGGTGTTCGCCTTCCACTCGGCCGGTAGCTCCACCGTCGCCTACGAACCGCTGCTGCGGAAGTTGCCGGCAGGTACGCCGATGTACGGACTCGAGCGCGTCGAAGGGCCCATCGCCACTCGCGCTGCGGAGTACGTGCCGCTGATCAAGGCGATCCAGCCCGAGGGGCCGTACGTCTTCGTCGGCTGGTCGCTCGGCGGCATCCTCGCCTACGAGGTGGCGCGTCAGATGGAAGAAGAGGGCATCGAGGTCGCCTACGTCGGTTTGCTCGACACCGTCATGCCCGGCACCGCGATTCCGGACACCAAGGACGAGGTCCGCAAGCGCTGGGAGCGGTACGCCGCATTCGCGAAGAAGACGTACAACGTCGACTACCCGATTCCGTACGACAAGTTGGTGGACTCGGACGACGAGGGACAGATCCGCATCATCACCGACTTGGTCAAGCTCAGCGGCGCGAAGATCCCCGGCGGAATCATCGAGCATCAGCGCACGTCGTGGCTCGACAACCGCGCGATCCAGACCGCCGAGCTCAAGGAGTACGGCGGGCACGTGACGCTGTACCTGGCCGACAAGTACCACGACGACGCGATTGCCCTCGAGCCCGCGTACGCCACCCGCGAAGAGCACGGTGGCTGGGGACCGGTGGTGAAGGACCTCGAGATCGTGTACGTCGGAGGCGACCACCTCGCCGTCGTGGACGAGCCGTACATTGGAAAAATTGCGGCCCATCTGTCGAAGACGCTCGAGAACATCGAGTCTGCAAGAACCGGAGCGTAGATCTTGAGTGGCACCACTGCGGAGAAGCTGGCCGAACTACGAGCGAGGCTCGTCCTGGCCGAGGAACCGGCCGGCGAGATCGGGGTAGCGAAGCGCGCGAAGAAGGGCATCCCCAGTGCCCGCGATCGCGTCAAGTCGTTGCTCGATCCCGGTAGCTTCGTCGAGATCGGCGCACTGGTGAAGGCCCCGAACGACCCGGCCGCTCTCTACAGCGACGGCGTCGTCACCGGCCACGGAACCGTCGACGGTCGTCCGATCGCGGTGTTCTCGCACGATCAGACAGTGTTCGGCGGAACCGTCGGCGAGATGTTCGGCCGCAAGGTCGCCGGAATCATGGACTTCGCGATCAAGATGGGCTGCCCGGTCGTCGGCATCAACGACTCCGGTGGAGCTCGTGTGCAGGATGCGGTGACCTCCCTGGCCTGGTACGCCGAGCTGGGTCGACGCCACGAGGCGTTGTCCGGTCTGTGCCCGCAGATCTCCCTGATCCTCGGAAAGTGCGCCGGTGGTGCGGTGTATGCGCCGATCAACACCGACATCGTGGTCGCCACCGAAGAGGCGTACATGTTCGTCACCGGCCCGGACGTCATCAAATCCGTCACCGGTGAGGACGTCAGCCTCGACGAACTGGGTAGTGCGCGGGTCCAGGCCATCAACGGCAACGTGCACCACGTGGCTGCCGACGAGAAGGCCGCTTTCGAGTGGATCCGGAACTACCTGAGCTACATGCCGTCGAGCTGCCAGGAAGAGTCGCCGGTGATCAATCCGGGGCTCGAGCCCGAGATCACCGAATCCGATCGCAAGCTCGACTCGTTCATGCCCGACGCCGACAACGCCGGTTACGACATGCACGACATCATCCTGCGCATTTTCGACGACGGTGAATTCCACGAGCTCTCGGGTCAGACTGCACCGAACGTGATCACCGGATTTGCCCGTGTCGACGGTCGACCGGTGGGAATCGTCGGCAATCAGCCGATGCACCTGTCCGGGGCGCTCGACGCCAAGGCAGCGGACAAATGCGCCCGGTTCATCCGCCTCAGCGACGCGTACAACATCCCGATCATCTTTCTCGTCGACACACCCGGGTTCCTGCCCGGCGTCGATCAGGAGACCCTCGGTGTCATCCACCGCGGTGGCCGCTTCATCTTCTCGTTCGTCGAAGCGACGGTGCCGAAACTGACCGTGGTGATTCGTAAGTCGTACGGCGGTGGATATGCGGTGATGGGCTCGAAGCAGCTCGGATCCGACATCAACCTCGCCTGGCCGACGGCCCGCATCGCCGTCATGGGTGCCGAGGGCGCCATCAACATCATGAGTCGCAAGCAGCTTGCCGAGGCCGGAGAGAACGCACCGGCCCTGCGCAAGCAATTGATCAACTTCTACAACGAGCACGTGGCTACGCCGTGGATCGCGGCCGAGCGTGGCTACATCGACGCCGTCATCGAGCCGTCGAGCACGCGCCTCGAAATCCGTAAGGCCCTGCACATCCTCAGGGACAAAGAAGTGATCAAGAGTCCACGGAAGCACTCGCTGCTCCCGATTTAGTGAGGTCGACCGACTTCAGATTCAGTATCGCCGCTGCGTTTCGAAGGCCCGCGTCGAGCACCGCGTCGGACAGTGACGTGTCGGTCAGTGACCGGGCGACCTGGACCGTTCCAGCCATCAGTGCGAGTGCGCTGAGGGCATCCACGCGTTGTGTCGGGGTCCCGGATGCGGCCGCGGCCGCATCTGCCAAGTCGTCGATGACCGCGATGAGTGCGGTGCTGTAGGCATCCCGCGTCGTATCCGAGCCGCGGGCGATCTCGTCGAGAAGCGCCGCTGAGACGCAGCCCTGCGCCGGGTCGTCCCGGTGGAGCGCCGAGAGATAGTTGCGGAGAAATGCCGCTACACCCTCCGGCCCAGTAGGCAGTGCGTTGAGCTCGCTGCGCTGGGATTCCAGCTCGTTCTTCACGACTTCGACCACAAGATCGTCCTTGGAGTCGAAGTGGGCGTAGAACGCACCCGTGGTCAGGCCTGCATCGCCCATCAGCGATGCGACGCCCGAGCCGTCGATCCCTGACACCTTCAGTCGCTTCCCTGCCGACTCCAGGATTCTGCGACGAGTCACTGCCTTGTGCTCTCGACCGTAACGCGTCATCTCGCCCATTCCCTTCCGGCCCGACGCACCTCGGACATCTCGAATCCTCGACGGCCAGTGTAGGTGCCATACAGCTTTCGTCGGTTGCGCCGATTCGACCTCATTGAATTATGATCATGATACTATCGCTCTGAAGTTCATCCGAGACTCCGCCGTCACGATGGGGTCGAGGCCGCCATCGTGACGCTGCTGCGCCACGTACTCGATGAGGAGAGTGGTATGTCCGAGAAGAGCAACCAGAACGGCCAGGGGGTGCCGAGTTCCACGGCCCCGACCGTCATGGCCTACCGAGACGCGCCGACTCGTACGGTCGACGTCGGAGACGTCACCTACGCCTACCGTGAGCTGGGGCCGAAGGGCGGCATTCCCGTCGTGTTCCTCGTCCACCTCGCGGCGAACCTCGACAACTGGGATCCACGGATCGTCGACGCCGTCGCTGCACACCGCCACGTCATTGCGTTCGACAATCGCGGCCTTGGTGCGACGACCGGAAGTGTGCCGACCGACGTCGAGGCCATGACCCGCGATGCAGTGGCCTTCATCCGCGCTCTTGGATACCAACGAGTCGACCTTTTCGGCTTCTCGCTCGGCGGGATGGTGGCGCAGGAGCTGGTTGTCCGGCATCCCGAGCTGGTGCGCAAGCTCGTCCTCACCGGCACGGGTCCGAAGGGTGCCAGCATGGATGCGGTCTCGAGGGTCACCTTCTACGACATCTTCCGAGGTGCCATCACCCGTTCGGATCCCAAGGAGTTCCTGTTCTTCGGTCGCGACGCACAGGGCCGGGGCGCAGCGCGGGAATTCATGCGTCGACTCGAGGAGCGCTCCGACCGCGACAAGGCGGTGTCCCTGCCCGCGATTCTTCGTCAGCTCAAGGCGATCAAGGCGTGGGGACGATCTGCGCCTCACGATCTCTCGACGGTGAGACAACCGACGTTGATTGCCAACGGCGACAACGACCGAATGGTGGATTCGGCTCTCTCGGGCGAGCTGCAACGTCGGATCGACGGATCGGAGCTCATCATCTATCCGAACTCGGGACACGGAGGCATCTTCCAATACCACGAGAAATTTGCCCCCGCGCTTGTCGGCTTCCTTGCGGATTCCGGAGAAGAGCTGTGAGCGCACGGGGTCGAAAGATGCTGTGGCGGAAAGAGAGCTACGCACTGGACGGCAAGGTGGTCTTCCTCACTGGGGCAGGCCGAGGTCTCGGCGCGGCGACCGCCGATGCCCTGGCTCGTCGGGGTGCGCGAGTTGTGATTGCCGACCGTGACCTCGAAGGAGCCCGGCGCACAGCATCATCGCTGCCCGACGGTCTCGGTGCCGCGGTGCAGTGCGACGTGACCGACTCCGCATCGGTCACGGCAGCGGCTGCGAACGCACGACAGCAGTTCGGACGCATCGACGTCCTGATCGCCAATGCGGGCATCTTCGGCGGGGCTGCCACGGTGCGTTCGCTGCGTCCCGGTCAGGCCGAGTCCGTCATGTCCGTCAATGTCGACGGGGTGATGAACTCGGTCGCGGCGACGATCGAGGACATCATCGACTCGAAGGGCCAGATCGTTCTGATCAGCTCGGTCTTCGCCTACATCAACGGAGCCGGGGCGATCCCGTACGCCATGAGTAAGGCGGCCATCGAGCAGCTCGGTCGAGGACTCAGTGTGGAGCTGGCCATGCACGGCGCCTCGGCGATGACGGCCTACTTTTCGCTCATCGACACCGACATGGTGCGCGACGGCGTCGATTCGGACCCGCACATGATGGCTCTGCTGGAGGCCAGTCCGAAGTTCCTGCTCAAGCACATCAAGCCCGAGCAGGCTGCGGCAGCACTCGTGGACGGAATCGTGGCACGACAGCGAGCGATGACGGTTCCTGCGCGTTGGCTGCCGGTGTCGTTGATGCGCGGCATCGCGGCACCGGTGCTCGATCGCAAGCACATCGGCGACCGGACGGTGCACCATGCGCTGGGCGACATGGAGAAGCGTCAGCTGGCGGAGATCGGGCCCTCGACGGTCGCGCGCGCGCTCTTGTTCACGCCCGGCCAGTGAACCGACAAGCCATGACTGCAAGGAGCTCTCGATGAACGCCGATCCGTCGTACGAACTGTCGTTCGAGCCGCTGCTTCCGCAGCTGCTTCTCGAGCGGGCACTCGCCTCCCATGCGGGCCGGGTCGCCGTGATAGACGGAGACTCCCGGTTCACCTACGCCGAGTTCGCCGCCCGCTGTCGAGATTTGGCAGCGGCTTTGGCGGGCCCGGTGACTCCGGTGGCCGTCCTGTGCCCCAACACGCACGAGACGCTGGAGGCGCACTTCGGAGTACCGATGTCAGGACGAGCCCTTGTCACCATCAACACCAGGCTCACCGGCACCGAGATCGCCTATATCCTCGAGCATTCCGAAGCCTCGACGCTGATCGCTCACAACGACTTTCGCGACGCAGTGACAGCCGCAACGGCGGACATCCCCGCTGACGTGGAGATCGTGTGGGTCGGCAGCGAGGACTACGAGCGTTTCATCGGGGAAGGTCACCGGAACCCCCTGCCCACGCTCACCGACGAGCGTGCGCTGTTGTCCATCAGTTACACCTCTGGCACCACCGGACGACCCAAGGGAGTGATGTACCACAACCGTGGTGCCTATCTTCAGGCGCTGTCGATGGTGGGCCACTTCGGTCTGAGCCCCGCCACGAAGTACCTGTGGACTTTGCCGATGTTCCATTGCAACGGGTGGACTTTTCCGTGGGCGGTGACGGCGGCCGGCGGCACACACGTGTGTCTGAGCAAGGTCGATGCCGACGAGGCGTGGCGGCTGATCGACGAAGAGGGCGTGACGCACCTCTGCGGTGCGCCCACAGTGCTGTCGATGCTGGCGTACGCGAAGGCTTCGGACGACATCGCTGCCCGGCGCGCGGATCAGCCATTGATCCGTATCGGCACGGGCGGCGCGCCGCCGAGCCCGACACTTCTCGAGCGCATGCGGAGACTCGGTTTCGATGTGACCCACTTCTACGGTCTGACCGAGACCTACGGACCGGGGATCATCTGCGACTGGCCGCCGGAATGGGACGTGCTCGATTCGGCGGAGCAAGCCCGCCTTCGCGCGCGGCAGGGGGTTCCTACCATGATCTCGACGCGGGCTCGGGTCATCACGGCGGACGGCGACGCTCCGGCGGACGGTTGGACGGTCGGTGAGATCGCGTTCCGCGGTAACGGCGTGATGCTCGGCTACTTCAAGGACCCGGAGGCACGTCGGCCGCGGCCCCAGACGGCTGGTTCCGCAGCGGTGACCTAGGAGTCATGCATGCTGACGGCTTCATCGAGCTCCGTGACCGCAGCAAGGACGTCATCATCTCGGGAGGAGAGAACATCTCCTCGGTCGAGGTGGAGCAGGCCATTGCCGCGCACCCCGCTGTCCTCGAAGTGGCAGTCATCGGCGTTCCCGACGCGCGGTGGGGCGAAGTTCCCGCGGCGTATGTCACCCTGCACGAGGGGAGCATCGCGACGGCGGAAGAGGTGATCGCGCACGTCCGATACCGCCTGGCGGGGTTCAAGACGCCCAAGCACGTCTACTTCGGACAACTGCCCCATACGTCGACCGGCAAGATCCAGAAGTTCGCCCTGCGCGAGCGCGCGTGGGCCGAGGAGTCCTCGCGGATCAGGTCTTGAGCGAGTAACTGTCCGACAGCCGGCCCCACGATCGCGTGGGGCCGGCCGAAGTCAGTCCTCGAAAACTCGCAGTTGGCCGTCTTTGTACCAACCCGAACGGGTGACGTCAGCAGTGTTCACGTCGGCGGGCACGGCGCTGGGGTAGTACTGCTCGTAGCGTTCGAGTGATCCCCAGTCCCTGGCCCAGTCGTTGTCGAGGTACGTGGGGATGGCGACGGGCTTGGCGAGCAGTTCGGACCAGCCCAGTGGGCCGCCGTTCTCGCCGGATTGCCAGGTGTCGGTGGAGCTGACGGCGAGTGGGCGGTCGGGGAGGATGCGGTATCCGGGTACCTCGGCGACGCCGTTTCGGTGGTCGAAGGGGCGTTGGCACGGGAATTGCAGTCCGACGGCCCAGTCGAGCAGTACGGGCTGATCGCTGCCGATGAGGGTGTTCAGATTCTCCATCACGGGCACCCGGGGCGGGGTGAACGCGAGCCATTGGTCGCCGGTGAGGTTGGGGTCGTTGGCGACGATGCGGACGGCGTCGGCGTCGGGTGCGATGTCCGCCAACGGGATTCGGAGGTTACGCCACGAGGGTGCGGGTCCGATGTCGCGCGGCAGGTAGGTGCCCTGTGCCTGGACGCTTCCGTCGGCCTGGCGCTTGCCGTATTCGAGCAGTAGGGATTGTCCGTAGGTGAGGGCTCCGGTGTCGTCGTAGGACCAGATGCGTCCGGCTGCGGAGAAGACGACCAGGGGAGCGTCGTCGCTGCGGGCGGGTAGCTGGTACCAGGTCGAGGTGGCCGCGGCCGGCTCCTGGACGCCTTCCTGGTAGGAGCCGAGGACGGGGGTGGTGGCCGGGTCGAGACCGAAGGGCAGGGCGGCGGAGGAGCCGTTGACGCCCACTTCGCCGGTGCCTCCTGCAGTTCCGGAGCTCTGGCCTTCCTCGAAGGCGGGTCCGACGGACTGTTGGTCGGTATTGCCTTGTCCTGGTTTGACTTCCACGGCGTCGGCGCTGAGGTCGCTGGGAACGCCGTTGGCAGTGAAGTTTCGCAGTGTGCTGCTCGATCCGCCGAGGGGTCCTGCGACGGGGTCGAATTCCTCGGGCAGCGGGCTCAGTACACCTGCGTTGGGGTTCGATTCGACGAGGACGTCGTTGGCGAGTCCGCACGAATTGCCCAGAACTGATTGCACATTCGAGCGGGCCAGCGAGTAGGCGGGATACTGCGAGACGGCTCCCTTGACGAGCGAGAGCACCTCGAACAGCACCATGATTCCGGCGATGACGGTCAGTGGTGCGGCGGCGAACTTACGGATGCGCTTGCCGCGCGCAGACGTCGGTTTCGGTTGTGGGGGAGCGTATCCCTCGCGTAGATATTGGAATGCGGCGACGGCGAGGACGAGCCCGAACAGGATGAGGAACAGGGTTCCCGATTCGTTGCCGCTCAGCGATACCGTCTTGTCGAACCACGGCACGCCGTAGCTCGAGACGTACCAGTAGCCGTTGATGCCCGAGAACGACAGTGCGAGAACGAACATCAGCCCGGCGGTGAACAGCGATCGGTTGCGTCGCGAGCGCAGTGCGCTGGCCGAGACGGCGACTGCGGTCAGGGCGGCGAGTCCACCGGCGATTCCGGCGTAGGAACCGAAGTGGTGAGTCCACTTGGTGGGGTTGAACATCATGAAGAAGATGGTGCCGAGCACGACGCCGAGAAGCCTCCAGGCCGGCCCGTTCGCGATACCGGGGATGCGTCGGCGACGAAGCAGAACGAACAGTGTGGTGAACAGGCACAGGATCATCGTCAGGAATGCGAAGCGGCGTGCGACGGAGCCGTCGACGGTCTGCACGAAGAGGTAGTAGTAGCGCAGGAAGTCCTGGTACCAGGCCTCGTTGGGGCCGATGATGGTGCGGACTCGGGTGGACTCGATGACCGTCGCGTACGTCTGGTCGGCGAACACGACCACGAGAACCAGTACGCCTGCCGCGGCCAACGGTGCCAGCATCGCGAGGGTGCCGACCTGGCGGTGGCGTCGGACGACGATGCGCGCGATGGGCCGGGCCCCGGCGAGAAGTGCTGCCACACACATCAATCCGGTCGGCGCTGCGGCGAGGGTGAAGGCTCCGATGAGACATGCCGCGGCTGCGGGGAGCAGTCGTCCGGTGGCGATGGATCGTTCCACCGAGCACCAGGTGAGGAGTGCGCCCAGAGCGACGATCGGCTCGGGACGAAGTCCGTTGTTGTACGGCAGCCAGAACGCGAGGAACACCAGTCCGCCGGTCCACAGGGCGACATTGGATTTGCGTACGGCGCGGCCGAGGCGTGGCACCACCTCACGGCTGATCACCATCCAGCACAGGACGCCTGCGATGAGGCTGGTAGACGCATCCACGGGCTGGCGGTCGAGATCTTGGCGAAGACGGCGAGTACGTCGTAGTACCAGCCGAACGGGGCCTCGGGTACGCCGAACCAGCGGAAGTAGTTGGCCATGTAGCCGGAGTGATCGGCGGCGCGGGCCATCGTGAGCAGGTAGCCGTCGTCCGAGGTATTGGCACCGACGAAGTGCCAACCCACCAGAACGCCGAGAACGGTGACGTCGACGCCGGTGAATTTCCACCAGTGGGAGGGGAAGAAGCGGCGGTGCGCGCGGCCGTCGGTGCCGTCGAGCCGTCCGAGTGCGCCGATGGCCAGCAAGGTGCATGCGATCGCGAGGATCATGATCAGCGACTTGAGCAACGTCGGCGACGACGAGAAGCGCGAGTCGACGTCGACGGTGACGGACATGTCGGCCGGGGCCGCGCCGCTGAGATCGCTGAAGATGCCGACGACCTGGGGGCGCAGATCGCCGTCGAGCCGGCCCTGCAGAGGCTGCCCGTCATCATCGGTCAGTCCGGTGAAGGCCGCGGAGGTGTACTGGTCGTTCGAGGTGATCTCGATGGCCGCGCAGCGGGTGCTCTGGACGTCGGCGCGAGGTGCCGTCGCGACGACGACGTTGCGGTCCAGAACGTCGACGTTCTGTTCGCCGACGCGAACGAACAGACTGTTCAGTGCTGCGCCTTCACCCTGCGGGGGCGCCGTCGCCAGCAGCAACCCGCCCGACGCGGGGAGTGCTGCGACGGCAGAGCACGGGAGGGTCGCAGTGAGGCTCAGGGGTGCCTGGGACACCAGCGGGGCGTCCACGTCCTGCAGGAGCCCGTTCTGCGGCCATTCGATGGTCGCCGTGGTCTGAGTGACGGGTGCGAACGGAGTGATCAGCGCGAACAGCACACCGAGCACGCCTGCCACCATGGCCATCAGCCGGGGAACTCGTACCTGAGCACGAAGTTCGTCCGAGGCTCCCAGTGGAGCGGGGACGGGTGGACCAGCTGATGAATCTGTCACGACGTCGGGCACGAGAGTCGATGTTATGCGAGCGTGACGAAGAGGTCACACAGGCACCGTCCCCGGAATAGTTCCAGAACCAGGGAATCAGTCTGTTTTCATCGGTCCGTCGCTGGCCAATCCGGACCGAGACCGCTGCTCGACGGCGATATCGGCCGTCGCCGCGTCGGGATCGAGTGGCATGTATCTCTCGATGGATCCCCAGTCTCGGGAGTAGTCGTCGGCGAGATACGACGGCAGTGTCTGTGCACCGAGAAGCAGTTCCGTCCAGCCGAGCGGGCCGCCGCCGATCGAGTCCTGCCAGGCGTTGGTGGATTCGGCACCGGTGCGGTCGGGCAGGATGCGGTACTGCGGTACCTCGGCGACGCCGTCGCGATGATCGAACGGGCGCTGGCACGGAAACGCGAGTCCGACGGCCCAGTCCAGCAACACCGGATCGGTCGATCCGACCAACGAGTTGAGCGTCTGTGTCTTCGGGACGCGCGGTGGGGTGACGGCGAGCCATTGATCGCCGGCCAGGTCGTTGTCCTCGGCGGCGATGCGCACGACGTCCGCGTCGGCCGGAAGATCGTTCATCGGGACCCGCAGGTTGCGCCACGACGGCGACGGACCGATGTCGAGTGGGGTGATCCGTCCCAGCGCGAGCACGTCATCGCCGTCGCGGCGTCCATACTCCAGTTCGACGCGTTGGCCCGGGCTGACGATGCCGTCCTTGTCCACCGAGCGGATGCGGCCTGCGGCGGCGATGGCGATCAGGTCGCCGCGGTCGGTGTCGGAAAGCTGGTACCAGCCGGAGGTCAGCGATTCGGGCTCGGTGGCTCCGAAGCTGCCCAGTACCGGAGTGGTGGCAGGATTCAAGCCGAACGGCAAAGCGACTGTGCTGCCGTTGATTCCGACGTTCTCGTTGGTTCCGCCGGAGGTGCCCGCAGAGTTCGACGAGGTGGCCGCCGCGCTCTGTTCGGAGTCCTCGGGTCGGATGGAGTTGGCGCTGCCCTGGGCGGTGTCCTCGGAGTCTGCGGTCAGATCCTGGGCGACGCCGTCGGGGGTGAAGCCGGTACTCCCACCGGCACCCAAGGCGTCGGCCGCTGGATCGATCGGTTGCAGGACCGAGCCGTTGACGTCGGTTTCCACCTGCACGTCACCGGCTAGTCCGCACGAGTTTCCGGCGAGCGCCGAGAAGTTCGAGCGGGCGATCGAGTATGCAGGGTATTGCGCCACAGCACCTTTGACGAAGGAGAGCACCTCGAAGGCGACGACGCCGCCGGCGACGATGGTCAGTGCGGACGGCGCGAAGCGTCGACGCGTGGTGGGTTCTTTTCTGCGATAAGGCAATCGGACGTGCTGATAGGCGGCGTAGAGCAGCGTCAGAACCGTCAGGCCGAGCAGGATCGTCGAAAAGCCCTTTCCGGCAATGGACGGCGGTTTGTCGAACCATGGAATTCCGTAGCTCGAGACGTACCACCACCCGTTGGAGCTGGTGAATGCCACCGCCGTCAGGAACAGCACGGCGGCGGTGAACAGTGTTCTGTTGCGCGGAGAACGGACGGTCGCCGCGGTCACGGCAACGGCGGCCAGCGCGGCCAACGATGCCGCGAGACCGGCGTACACACCGAAGTGGTGGGTCCACTTGGTGGGCGTGAACATCATCAAAGCCAGTGCGCCCAGGATGATTCCGAGGATCCGACGCGACGGCCCGGTGGCGGTCCCGGGGATGCGTCCGTTCTTGCGGAGCATCACCGCGATACACACGACGATGCACAGCAGCATCGCGAACATGCCGAATCGTCGGGCGAGCGAGCCGTCGGGCGAGATGGTCATCAGTGCGTCCCAGCGGACGCGTTCTTCGAACCACGGCACGTTCGGTCCGATGGCCGAGCGCACCCGGGTCGCTTCGAGCACGGTGCTCAGAGTCTGGTCGGCGAAGATCGCGATCAGCACCGCCGTTCCCGACGCCACCAGCGGCGCGAGAACTGCGAGCAGCCCCACCTCTCCGCGCTCGTTTGATGACGATCATCACCAGCGGTCGCAGTCCGGCGAGCAGCGCGGCGACGGCGATCAGCCCGGTCGGTCCGGCGGCGAGCGAGGAACGCGCGGCAATCAGGTGCCGACCGCGGCGGGCAACAGTCGTCCGGTGGCGATTGCGCGCTCGATCGAGCACCACGTCAACAGTGCGCCGAGGGCGATGATAGGTTCGGGGCGCAGCCGTTGTTGTAGGGCAGCCAGAACGCGAGGAATACCAGTCCGGCGGTCCACAGTGCGACGCGGTTGGTGAGCACTGCGCGGCCGAGGCGGGGGGATGACCTCGCGGCTGATGACCAGCCAGCACAGCAGCGCCGCGATGGTAGCGGGCAAGCGCATCCAGATGCTGGCCGTGCTGATCTTGGCGAGTGCGGCGAGCATGTCGTAGTACGGCATGCCGAACGGCGCTTCGGGGACGCCGAACCAGCGGAAGTAGTTGGCCATGTAGCCGGCGTTCTCGGAGACGCGGGCCATGTTGAGCAGGTAGCCGTCGTCGGAGGTGTTCGCGCCGATGAAGTGCCACAGCACCAGCACACCCACCACGACCGCGTCGACGCCGGTGATCGACTTCCAGCGCGAGGGGAGGAATCGGCGGTGGCGTCGACCGTCCATGCTGTCGAGTCGGTGCAGCGCGAACAGGGATGCGATCACAGCGAGCGCGCCGACGATCATGGCCAGCAACTTGAATGTGGTGGGGCTCGAGGAGTAGCGCGAGTCGATGTCTGCGCGCACGTTCAGGCCGTCGACCGGTGCGGTGAGGTCGGTGTAGATGCCGACGACCTGCGGGCGGATGTCGCCGTCCACGGTGCTTGGCTCGCCGTCGAGGTCGACGACGGTGCTGGCGGCGTTCGAGGACACCGTCAGTGCGCAGTTCTCGGACAGCTCGGAAACGGGAGTTTCGGCGAGGACGCGCTCACGCAGCAGAACCTGCAGTCGGCCGTCGTCGACCCGCACGATCAGTGCCTTCTGCTCGGTCTTCGCAGCCGCGATGGGTGCGGTGGAAATCAGTGTGCCGCCGTCGGCGAGAGCAGTGGCCGCGCTGCACGGAACGGTTGCTTCGAAGTCGACGGGCGAGTAGCTCACCAGCGGGGCATTGACGCTGCCGAACGAGCTCTGCGGCCACGAGAGGGTGGCAACGTCCTGTTGAACCGGCAGCAGTGGAGTCGCGATGGCGAGAATCGCACCGATGATGCCGGTGACGATCGCTATCAGCCGGGAGGTCTTGAGGTTCGGAGCGGTCTCGGGCACGCCGACGATGCTATGGGACGAGCGTCCGCACATCCCACACCCACACGCCGCCGGTGTATCGAGGCTCGACACCGACGAGGTCGGTGACGGTGGTGCGCAGGGCTATGGTGTTCTTGCTCGGCGGCAGCACCACGACGTCGGCCTCCCAGAAGGCCATGTCCTGCGCTGCCTGAGTGCGTTGATCCGCGGTGATCTCGGGGACGCTGCCCGAGTCGTAGACCGAGCCGAGCAGCAGCGCGGTCGGACGGTCGACGGCTCCGTACTTGGCGACCTTGTCTTCCTTGTCGCTCGGCCCGACGAAGTAGCCGGCGGCGAGCTTGAAGCCCATGTCGGCGTCCATCTGCCAGCGCAGCGGGCGGGCGTCCTCGGGTCGCGGAAGGGGAACGGTGACGACGGAACCGTCGTCGACGTAGTTCTTCCACTCACCGTCGGCGAAGAACTGCGGGGTCGGAGACTTGTCGACGGTGACCAGCGGCGTCGGGATCAGGGGTACGAGCGCGAGGGCGAGTCCGGCGATCCAGAACGCAGGCAGCGGACGAAGTCCGTTGCGGAACGTTCGATCGGTGGCCAGGACGAGCAGCAGGGCCAGGGCAGGAACCGCGCCCAACGCGAAGCGGGTCTCGAGCACGGATTCGACGAGGGGGTACTCGGCGAGCTTCGTCCACGGCAGCGTGATGCCGGTCTCGTTCTTGCCGATCACCAGCGTTGCGCCGAGCGAGAGCACGCTCATGACGATCGCGGTGGCCGCGGCGGCACGGGCACACGCGACGCGCCACATCCACACCGCTGCAATCAGGCACAGCACCAGCAGCGGCCAGCCGAAGTACGCGTTCTCCTCGGTGGCGTTGATACGGACGTTCTGCCCCGGCGTCGCCTCGCCGCCGAGGGATTGCGTCGGGAACTGGAACAGCGCTTTGGCGTCGTTGCCCATCGGCCCGTGTTCGAGGAACGAGTACGACTGCGGGCCGAAGAACTGCCACCACAGCGGAAACGCCACGAGCGTCAACGCGATACCGGCCGACACTGCGAGTCGGGGAACGGCGTTGCGGACGGCGGGCCACAGCGAACGCGGGCGCGACAGGTAGTAGACGACGGCGAAGATGGCGAACGATATCGCGAAGATCAGGAGCGGTTCTTCGCCGAGCAGGATCTGCAGTGCGACGATCAGGCCGAGTCCGACGGTGTTCTTGGTGGTTCCGCCGCCGTGGGCGATGCGGGTGACCAGCATCGCGATGACCGGAAGCAGGAACAGCACCACGAAATTGGGGTGACCGTTGGCGTGGGAAATGGCGCCGGGCGCAAAGCCGCACAGCGCACCGCCCATTGCCGCGGCACCCTTGGACGCGTTCAGTTGACGGGAGAACAGCCAGAACCACGCGAACGATGTGCCGGCGAGGCCGATGGTGAGGGCAATTGCCCAGGTCACCGTCGGTCCGAAGAGCAACGTGATCGGGGCCAGCGGGATGGAGATGCCGAACATCGCGGTGTTCGCCATCAGATTCACCCCGAGCGGGTAATTCTGCAGGTCACTCGCCAAGGGGTTGCTCAGTGAAGCAACCGAATGCGCTGCGACGGAAAAGAACCACTCCCACATCGTCTGGTCCTGGCCGCTGTTGTAGAGGTAGCCGCCACCCAGATTGCGCCATTGGCCCTGCAGGACGTAGACCGCCGCGACCAGAAATGCGGCCGCCGCAACGACGTCACCACGCCCGACGCCGGAGTGTCGAGCCGGTGCCGTTGTCGGCTGCCGCTCGAGAACTCTCTGGTCGTGGGTGGTCATCGCGTCGAGGTTACAGAAAGATCACGGTGGGCGAAAACTCGAACGACCTGGGTCACACGGTGAGGATCCTGGCCCCCAGCGAGGTGGTGGCGGCGGTCGTCGAGTTCCTATCTGACCAATTCGGCGAGTTCGACTGTGGAATGCTCGGCGATCTTCTTCTTGCTGTTCATGAAATCGCGCGGACGGTTGATGCAGTCTGCGGCGATGAGTTGGCCGCTGCGGAGGTAGTAGCAGGTGAAGTCGCGATCGCGCTCCGGGTCGCCGTTGATGACGACCTCGTCGTATCCGGTGTTGAGGCCGGCGATCTGAAGCTTGAGGTCGTACTGGTCGGACCAGAACCACGGAAGCGCGGTGATGGTGGCGGACCCTCCGGTCATGGTCGACGCCGCCACCTTCGCGTGTTCGATTGCAGCGGAGACGCATTCGAGGCGAACGCGTCGGGAGTAGCGTGGAACCTCGAAGAAGGCGCAGTCACCGGCGGCGACGATGTCGGGATCGTTGGTGCGTGCCCGATCGTCGATGACGATTCCGTTCTCGACGGTGATTCCTGCCGATTCGGCGAGCTCGGTGTTGGGCACGATGCCCACGCCGATGACGACCAGATCTGCCGGTAGGGTGTCTCCGCCGGCCAGCACGACCTCGCGCACGTGGCTGTCTCCGCGGAACTCCTCCACGAGGGCCTGCGTTCGAATCTCTACGCCCGCCTCGCGGTGGATTCGGGTGAAGAACTCTGAGACCACCGGTGCGGTGACGCGTTCCAGAACACGCTCCGCGGCCTCGACGACGGTGACATCGAGACCCGATGCCCGGAGGGACGCTGCCGTTTCCAATCCGATGTAACCGCCGCCGACGACGACTACCCGTGTGCCCGGCGTCGCGGCCGAGCGTAGCGATGCGGAGTCGGCGGCGGTGCGCAGGTAGTGGATGCCCGCCAAATCTGCTCCGGGAGTTGCCAATCGGCGAGTTCGCGCACCGGTGCACAGGGCGAGCTTGCTGTACGACTGCGTGACTCCGGTATCGAACGTGACCGTGCGAGCCTCACGATCGATGCTGCTCACCGAACCATCGACCAGCTCGATGTTCTGCTTGTCGTAAAAGTCCGCACCGCGGATTGCCAGAGCCTCCAATGTGGAGGTGCCGGCCAGATAGGCCTTCGACAACGGGGGGACGTTGGTAGGGCAATGTCCCCTCGTCACCGATGAGAACGACATCCCCCCGCCCACTTCTCGCGCCGCAGATGTGCGGCGAGCTGAGCGCCGGCGTGGCTGGCGCCGATGATCACCGCACGATCAGTCGTCACTGCGCCTGCACTTTCGGGGTAAGCGTGACCATCATCTTTGCGATACCCCGCACGAAGTTCGATTGAACGTATTCGGGTTCACCGACCACCTCGATGTTCTCGAAGCGAACCAGGAGTTCTTCCCAGAGGATTCGGAGTTGCATCTCGGCGAGCCTGTTGCCCATGCACCGGTGCACGCCGAACCCGAACGCGATGTGGTTGCGGGCGTTCTTGCGGTCGATGACGAAGTCGTCCGGCCGATCGAACACGCGCTCGTCGCGGTTGCCGGATGCGTACCACATGACCACTTTGTCGCCCTTGCGGATGAACTGGCCGTTCAGGATGGTGTCTTCCTTCGCGATCCTGCGCATGTAGGCCAGCGGGGTCTGCCAGCGGATGATCTCCGACACCATGCCGGGCACGAGATCGGGATTCGCCTTGAGCTTGTCGAACTGATCGGGAAACTCGTTGAGCGCCAACACTCCACCGCTCATCGAGTTACGTGTGGTGTCGTTGCCGCCGACGATGAGCAGGGTGAGATTTCCCAGGAACTCCAGCGGCCGGTCGATGAGGTCCTTCGTGTCGTCGTTGGCTTGCAGCAACGAGATCAGGTCGAAGCCGGGCTCTTCTCCTGCTGCTTTCCGAGCGGCCTTGTCGTGCCAGAGAGCGCTCAGCCCCTTGGCTGCGTCGACCATGGCACCGAACACCTCGTCGTTGTCCGAGGGGCCACCGTTCGTCTGTTCCATTGCCGTCGCCAGGTCCGACCACTCGACGAGCTTGTGTCGCTGCTCGTACGGGAAATCGAGCAACGTCGCCAGCATCCGTGCCGTGAGTTCGACGGACACCGTGCGAACCCAATCGAACGACTGGTTCACGGGAAGGTTGTCGAGGACTTCCTGAACCCGGGACCGGATCAGGTCCTCCATCTCGCGGAGGTTTTTCGGGGCCACCACCCCTTGGACCGCGGCGCGCTGAGAGTCGTGACGCGGGGGGTCCATCGCGATGAACATGGCGATATCCATGAAGCGCGGAGGCTTGCCGATGATGATGAACGGCTCCGCCGAGAACACCTTGTGGTTCTTGTCGACGGCGATGATGTCGGCATGTCGGGTGACCGACCAGAACGGCCCGAACGGGCTGTTCGGCTGGAAGTGCACCGGCGCTTCGTTGCGGACGCGCTCGAAGTACGACTTCCAGAGCCCCTGGCGGTACAGAAACGGGTTACTCAGGTCGATATCGGCGAGATCGACCTCGTCGACGGGCGGTATGGGGGTCTCGGTGAACATGACCTGGCCGTCGGTGCGGGTCACGATCCGGCGCGTCTTGTCGTAGAGGTGCGCGCCGCGGATCTGCAGTTCCATCGGGATGACGGATCTCGCGGTGGTCGCGACGGTGTCGGTGATACTCATTTTTCTCTCCTCCGGGCCGCAGGTCAGATCTGGAATTCGGGAACGCGAACGGTCAAGCCGTCCCAGGATTCGCGCGCGGTCATCTGGCACGACAACCGAGATGTCGGTTCACGCTCGGGGTTCATGGCGAGCATGTCTTCCTCGACCTCGTCGTTGGTGCCGACGACGTCGCTCCATGCGCTGTCGACAACGACGTGACAGGTTCCGCAGGCTGCTTCGCCGCCACAGTCCCCGTCGATACCCGGGATTGCGTTGTCGACGGCAATCTGCATGAGGGATGTGCCCTCGGTCAGCGGCGCCTCGTGCTTCTCGCCGTCGTGCGTGACAAAGGTGACGTCGGCCATGGTGTTCTCCTCGCTGAGTAACTGTGTTCCAAGTCTCTCTGCGACGGGGTTCCCGAACCAGGCTCGAACGCGTCGTTTTGTTGTTAATTTGGCTCACGTGGGAGTCGTGGAGTCCGGAGTGCCCCCGCTTGCCTTCGCACAGCTGCTCGGCAGCGGCGCGCTGGGCGAGCGGGCCGAGGCGGCGTTCCGACGCATCCTGGTGCGTGACGGCGTCAGCATGACGGAGCTGGTCACCCGCGACGGCCAGGTGCCGCTGCGGTGGTTTCGGGAGGTGTACCCGGACCTCGACCGCCAACAGGGGTTCCGGCTCGGCGCGACGTTCGCGCGATATGTGCAGCCCACGTCGTTCGGCCGACTCAGTCTTCCGCTGATCAGTGCCGGATCGGTGGCAGAGATGGTCGAGTTGCTCGAGTTCCTCCCTCTGATCTCGACGGCTCTCGCCGTGCACATCCACCACACCGATCGAGGGTTGACCATCGGACTCGCCGGGCGCACGGGGGACGACGGACTCGACAGCATCGCTGTCGCGTACGCCGGTTCGTGCCTTCTTCGTTTGATCGGCATGCTCGCCGGCTCCGCGCACGCGGTCGAACTTCACCTCGATATCCCGGCCCCGGAGCGGGATACGCTCGACGACGACGAGATCCGGAGCATCGTGTTCGATGCGCCGTCACCGTTCGTCTTCGTGCCTGCGGCCATCCTCGCCGAGGCGTGCCGGTTCTCCGATTCGTTGTCGTATCAACTCGGGATCGCGGAACTGAAGAAGGCTGTCGACGGCCGTCGTACGAAGTCGTACACGGACACCGTGCGCGCGCTGTTCGACGCCGACCGCGACTGCACGAACTGTGCGCACTGTGCGCGGAGAATGGCCACCTCGACCAGTACCCTCAAACGGAAACTCGGCAACGAGGGAACCACGTTCCGTGCGCTGCGCCAGGCGTTCCTTCAGGAGCGCGCGACCGTGCGTCTGCTCGACAGTTCGGTGACGGTAGGGGAGATCGCTGCCGAACTCGGCTACAGCGACGTCGCCAGTTTCTCGCACGCCTTCACGCGATGGACCGGACGCTCACCGAGGGAATTTCGATCTCACACCGCATCGCCGAGGTAATGCGGTCGCGTTCAACTCGTGCGCACCACCAGAGCGAAGGGGCCGATATCGGTCACGGTGAAGCGTGGGTCCTCGAACAGTGAATCGGGGAAGGTGACGGTGTAGCGGCGCACGTTCGGGTCGTTCGGGTAGACGTCCTCGGCCAGTCTCAACGTGTAGCCGTCCGCGCCGCGGCGGAACAGGAACGCATCCGGCGCGCGCCACTGGCTGGTCTCCAGCGCGTCCACCAACTGATCGGGCGTCTCGAGTTCGGTCCACTGCTCGATGGCCTCGGCCCGCTGATCGAACTGCGCCAGTGGGTTGGCGTAGTGCGAGGTCAATCCCTGGAAGCCGAAGTACGGGTAGTAGCTGAGGAAAGACGTGTCTGCGGTCAGTACGACGGTCTCGTCCCGCGGACGCTGGGTCTGCTCGGTCAAGGCGGCGTCGACCTCGCGGTAGTACGAGACCGCGCTCGGCGGACGCATGTCGGCGCGGGTGCCGTCACCGTCGGTGTCGGAGTACGCGACGGTGATCTCGGTCTGCAGTACCTGGGGGATGTTCTGCGCGTAGGTCATGGCACCGATGGCCGCTACGACGACAGCGGCGATGCGGAACTTCGGTGGCTCGTTGATTGCCTGATAGATCGCGTGACTGCCTTCGAGGAAGCCGAAAACGCCCGCGCTGCCCAGCAATACGATCAGCACCGCTTCGAGACGGAACGAGAGCAGGGTGGTGCCCGCCGCCGTCGCGGCCATGGACAGCAGAGTCCACAGGTAGATCGATACGACGCCGACGCCGAGTGCCTGCGCTCGGCGTGAGGACGAGAACCGCACCGCCACCCACACTGTGCCGATGAGGCACAGCACGCCCATCAGGGAGAACTCGAACATCGGGAAGGGAAGCGTCGCACCGGCTTCGGGCAGGTAGTGCAGTGCCGTGCCCGATGTGGACGGTGCGCCGCGCAGGAAGTCGATCAGATACGGCAGCCACACGGTCGCGGCGATGAGGCCCGAAATCGCAGCGATTGCGGCGACCTTGATCGCGATGGGAACCAGTACTTTCCAGGACCTCCGCTCGCGATAGGCGAGGACGGCGGCGAACAACGCCATGAGTACGACGGTGAACGCCGCCAGACCGAGATACAGGGTGTAGAACGTCGCAGCCAGGCCGAGGAAGAGTCCGGTGCCGACCACCGCTCCCCACCCGCCCGATGCAGTGCGGTGCAGCGCTCCCCACGCGAGGACCAGTGCCGGAGCGAAGAGCATCACGATCACGGCGCTGTATGCCTCGGGGGAGGCGTGGGCGACGACGAGTGCGGTGGTGACGGCGCTGACGGCGACGGCCCAGTCGGCTCGGATGAGGGCCTTCCACAGCACGAATGACACGACGGCGGTAACGGCTAGCAGCCCGATTGCGTAGGGCTTGAACACTTCCCAGCCGTCCATGCCCAGGATGTTGCCCACGCGTCCGCCGAGCCAGAACCAGCCTGCGGGGTAGAACGGCGGAATGTCGGCGTACGTCATGTCGCGCAACGACGCCGAATCGGTCAGCCGCGTCAGGTATTCGGTGCGAAACTCCTGGTCGACGGAGATGCCGAACAAGTAGAGCTTGGTTGCAGCCAGCGGCATCCCGAGGGTGACGGTGACGAATCCGCTCAGCCCGATCCACGCCGCGAGCCGAGCGATCCACGGCCACTTGTGAATCCGGTACAGGTAGATCGACGTGGCGAACAGTGCTGCCGCAACCACCTGGCCGAGCGTCGTGATGGCGCGAGTGACGTTGGACGAGTTGAACGCAGGCCACTGAACCAGTGAGAAAGCGTACAACCCGACCGCCGCCACCACGACGGCGACAAGAACACCGGCAGCGATCTCGCCGACGGCAGAGGCGGTTCTCCGAGCCGGTGCAACCCCGATTGTCATCGAAATCAGATGGGCAGCTTGCGGAAGATCGGCCGCGGTACGTGCCGCAGCACCATCATCACCAGACGCCAGGGCGCGGGAGTCCAGATGAGCGGAGTGCCCTTGCGCGACGCGTTCACCGCGAGCTTCGCGATGACCTCCTTGTCGACCGTCATCGGGGCTTCCTTGACGTGCGCGCTGAACTTGGTGCGCACCATACCCGGGCGAACCACGGTGACCCGAGGTCCGAACTCGCGCAACGCTTCTCCGAGTCCGAGGTAGAACCCGTCGAGTCCTGCCTTGGTGGAGCCGTAGACGAAGTTGGAGCGGCGAACCCGCTCGCCTGCCACCGAGGACATGACGATGATGCGGCCGTAGGCCTGCGCCTTCATCTTCTCGCCCAGCAACACGCCGACCGAGACGGAGGCGGTGTAGTTGATGTTCGCGGCGAGGACGGCCTTGCGCTGGTCCTGCCAGAGCTGCTCGGCATCGAAGTCGACGGCGAAGGCGACGATGGCGACGTCGACGTCACCCTTGGCCCAGGCGGCGTCGATGACCTTCGGGTGCGAGGCGGTGTCGAGTGCATCGAAGTCGATGACGTCGACGGCCTTCGCGCCCTTGGCCGTCAGCTGTGCGACGGCGCTCTCGCGAAGCGGATCGTTCGGCAGCGCGGCGAGGATGACACGTGCCGGTGACTTCGACAGGTACTCCTCGGTGATCGCGAGACCGATCTCGCTGGTGCCACCCAGAACCAGAATCGTCTGGGGGTTACCGACGGCATCTATCGTCACAGCAGTTCCAACCTTCTTGCCATATCGGAGGCGAAAACGCCTGTGGGGTCAACGGATCGGCGAACCTTGATCCATTCGTCGATCCGCGGGTACATCGAGTGGAAGGTCTCGGCGTCGGTGCGCGAGTCCTTCGCGGTGTAGAGACGACCACCGAACTCGAGGACGCGCTTGTCGAGCTCGCGGACCATCTCGTTGAGACCTGCCTTGATCGGGAAGTCCATCGCTACGTTCCAACCGGCCATCGGAAAGCTCAGCGGCGCTTTGTTTCCCGGCCCGAACAGCTTGAAGACGTTCAGTGCCGAGTACTGGCCCGAACGCTGGATGAACCGGATGATGTCCTTGAACTCTTCGAGCGCCTCGGTCGGAACGAGGAACTGATACTGCAGAAATCCCTTGGGGCCGTAGCCCCTGTTCCACTCACCGACGAGGTCGAGTGGGTGGTAGAACTGCGTGAGGTTCTGCACCTTGCCGGTGTAGTTACCGCCCATTCGATAGTAGGCCTCGCCGATCATGCTCATCGACAGCTTGTTCAAGCCGCTGATCGGAAAGACGTCCGGCACCGTCAACAGCTGAGGTGCGTCGAACTTGAGCGGATCCTTCTGCAGCTTCGCGGGAAGTTCGTCGAACTTTGCCAGCGAGCCGCGAGTGATCGTCGCGCGGCCGAGCTTGGGCGGGCCGCTCATGACGTCGAACCACGCGCTCGAGTACGTGTAGTTGTCCTCGGTTCCGTCCTGGTGAGCGGCGACGGTCTCGTTGAGGCTCTCGGTGCGGATGCCGTCATTGATGAAGTAGGCCGTTTCCGTCGGCGTCATCTCGATCGTCGCGCGCAGGATGATGCCGGTCAGGCCGTTGCCTCCGACCGTCGCCCAGAAGAGTTTGGCGTTCTTGCCCGACGGCGTCAGGTGGCGGATCTGACCGTCTGCAGTGAGCAGCTCCATCGAGCGGACGTGGTTGCCGAAGCTACCCGCGCTGTGATGGTTCTTGCCGTGGATGTCGCAGCCGATGGCACCACCGATCGTGACCTGGCGCGTACCCGGCAGCACCGGTACCCACAGTCCGAACGGCAACGCCGCCCGCATCAGCTGGTCGAGGCTGACGCCACCGTCGAGATCGACGATGCGCGTCGACGTGTCGATGCTGTAGATGCGGTTCAGTGCCGTCATGTCGATGACGAGGCCGCCGGAGTTCTGCGCGTTGTCACCGTAGGAGCGGCCGAGGCCGCGAGGGATGACACCGCGTCGCAGGTAGGACGGCTTGGAGTCGTTCTGCTCGGCGACCTGCTTGACCGCGTTCGCGATGAGCTCGGGGTCGGAGGTGGCGAGCACCTCCCCGGTCGAGCGCGCGGTGCGGCCGAATCCGGAGATTGTGCGGGTCTGCGTGGGTAGCGGCGCAGTGTTCCCGGCCTGTGGTTCCAGGGGGAAGAGTGCGTCGTCGGCTGTCGTGGACATCGCTCAAGAGGGTACCCGCACCGCAGCAGCGGCTAGTGTCAGTCCTCGTGTCCACCCCCGACCGCTCCGCAGAAGAAGGCTCGACGGACGACGACTGGTCGCCCCAGGACGAAGAGTTGCAGCATCACGTCCCGCTGCCCGTCGAGCTGCCGCTGACCGAGAACATCGCCGACGCAGCCCTCGATCTCAAGACGCAGGTGCTGCGGTTCCTGGCGACGGGTGTGCTGTCGGCGATCGTCGACCAGGGCGTCAACCTGATCCTGCATTTCGTGTTCGGCGTCGGTGTGACGCTGGCCAAGGCGATCGGCTTCGTACTCGGAACGACGACGGCCTATCTGATCAACCGCCGCTGGACCTTCAACGCGGCTCCGTCACGGGCCAGGTTCTTCGCCGTCGTCGCGCTGTACGGCGTCACCTTCGCCGTCCAGGTCGGCATCTACACCTGGCTCTACCAGGCTCTTCCCGACGGCTTCTGGTACGCCAACGTGGCCTTCGTCATCGCACAGGGCACGGCGACGGTCATCAACTTCCTCGTTCAGCGATTCGTGATCTTCAAGATCCGCTGAGCCTCCGGGTTCGCCCCCGGGTTCGCCCCCGGGTTCGCAAGCGCGGGTTCGCCCCAGGGTTTCGCAAACGCGCGCGCACTTGCCAGACGCGCGCATTCTCGCTCGCGGACACGGGCGATTCTGCGCGCGCCTGACGAACGCGAGCGCGTTTGCCCGATCCGGCGTGGCCGCCTCGTCCCGCCGCTCACGACAAGTCCGGGAGGTCTCCTCGTTCGAGGGCTTCGGCGAGGGTGGGGGCGGCTTTGTCTTTGTCGGAGAGCTCGTAGGTCAACGGTGATCCGTCGCGGGCGGTGGTGGGCCAGTCGATGCCCAGGGCCGGGTCGAGTGGGTTGATGTCGCGGTCCAGGGCCGGGGTGTACTCGAGGCTGCACAGGTACATCACGGTCGAGTTGTCTTCCAGGGAGAGGATGGCGTGGCCGAGTCCTTCGGAGAGGAACACCGCCTTGCGGTCGATGTCGTCGATCAGCACGCTGTCCCACTGCCCGAAGGTCGGTGACCCGACGCGGAGGTCGACGATCACATCGAGGAAGGCCCCGCGGGCGCAGGTGACGTATTTCGCCTGCCCGGGCGGGTTGGTGGTGAAGTGAATCCCGCGCAGGACGCCGGCGGCGGAGACCGAGCAGTTCGCCTGCAGCAGGTCCAACGACCGCCCGGTCGTCTCCTCGAAGAGGCTGGCTTTGAACCATTCGAAGAACACACCGCGGTCGTCACCGAACTGACGTGGGGTGTACTCGTAGGCACCGGCGATGCTCAACTCACGAAAGGTCATCGGTTCCCTCGGTCGATCAGATCCAGCAGGTAGCGGCCGTACCCGGACTTGACGAGTGTCTCCGCCCGGGCGCGCAGTTCGTCGTCGGTGATGAACCCGCGTCGCCACGCCACCTCTTCGGGGGACCCGATCTTGAGGCCTTGGCGTTGCTCGATGGTGCGCACATAATTCGAGGCGTCGAGGAGGGAGTCGAAGGTGCCGGTGTCGAGCCAGGCGGTACCGCGCGGGAGGACTTCGACCTGGAGGCGGCCGGCGTCGAGGTAGTGGCGGTTGACGTCGGTGATCTCGTACTCCCCGCGCGCGGACGGCTGCAGGTCGCGGGCGATGGCGATGACGTCGTTGTCGTAGAAGTACAGACCCGGCACGGCGTAGTTCGATTTCGGGACGGCCGGCTTCTCCTCGAGGGAGATGGCTTTTCGGTTCGCGTCGAATTCGATGACGCCGTAGGCGGTGGGGTCGGAGACTTCGTAGGCGAATACCGCTCCGCCGTCGATGGTGTCGAAGCGGGACAGTTGGGTGCCCAGGCCGGGCCCGTAGAAGATGTTGTCGCCCAACACCAATGCCGCGGAGTCGGTGCCGATGTGCTCGGCACCCAACACGAACGCTTGGGCGAGGCCATTCGGCTCGTGTTGGACCTTGTAGGTCAGTTCGATGCCGAATTGGGAGCCGTCGCCGAGCAGGCGGGTGAATTGGTCGGCGTCCTGGGGTGTGGTGATGATGAGGATCTCGCGGATCCCGGCCAGGATCAGTGTCGAGAGCGGGTAGTAGATCATCGGTTTGTCGTAGACCGGGACCAGCTGCTTGCTGACCCCCATCGTGATCGGATGAAGACGCGAGCCCGTGCCGCCCGCCAGAATGATTCCCCGCATGACCGCGAAGTCTTCCAGACCCTCCGGTCGAGCGCGCGGTTGTGCTGTCCCAACGCGTACGGGATTCGAAAGGGTAACTTTCGCTCCACTCGAAGGTCTCATCGCCGGGATCCTCACCGCTGGGGCGTCGAGTGGAGCATCCCGTGCAGCGACACCCTCGCCGGTGTGGCCGGTGGCCGCGACAAGACCGGCCCGCACGAGCCTCCGCCGGTAAAGTGCCTGTTCATGAGAATTCTCGTCACGGGTGGGGCCGGGTTCATCGGCGCGAACTTCGTACATCAGACCCTCGCGCATCGCCTCGACTCCCAGGTCACCGTGCTCGACAAGCTCACCTACGCAGGCAACAAGGCCTCCCTCGACCCGGTGGCCGATCGCATCGACTTCGTCCACGGAGACATTGCCGACGCCGACCTCGTCGACCGCCTCGTGCGCGAAACGGATCTGGTCGTGCACTTCGCCGCCGAATCCCACAACGACAACTCGTTGACCGACCCGTGGCCGTTCGTACACACCAACGTCATCGGCACCACCACCTTGCTCAATGCGGTCCGTGAACACGACGTCCGCTACCACCACATCTCCACCGACGAGGTCTACGGCGACCTCGAACTCGACGACCCGGCGCGGTTCACCGAATCGACCCCGTACAACCCGTCGAGCCCGTACTCGTCGACCAAGGCCTCGAGCGATCTGCTGGTGCGCGCCTGGACCCGCTCGTTCGGCGTCCGGTCCACCATCTCGAACTGCTCGAACAACTACGGCCCGTACCAGCACGTGGAGAAGTTCATTCCGCGTCAGATCACCAACATCCTCAGCGGCTCCCGCCCCAAGCTCTACGGGGCAGGTCAGAACGTGCGCGACTGGATCCACGTCGACGATCACAACAGCGCTGTCTGGGCCATCATCGACGGCGGGCGCATCGGCGAGACCTACCTCATCGGAGCCGACGGCGAGGCGAACAATCGCACCGTCCTCGAAGCGATCCTCGAGGAAACCGGCAACGCGCCAGACGCCTTCGATTTCGTCACCGACCGCCCCGGCCACGACCTGCGCTATGCCATCGACTCGACCAAGCTGCGTACCGAATTGGGTTGGACACCAACCTATGTCGACTTCCGTGCCGGCCTGAAAGCAACTGTCGACTGGTACCGCGAGAACGAACAGTGGTGGCGACCGCAGAAAGACGCCACCGAGGCCGTCTACGCGGCGAAAGAGTCCGTACTGCCCTGACCGACACGGGAGGCGCGCTCACACGGGTTCGACACGGTGATGCATACTGCGAGGCGAACACAAGCAAGCCAGTCGCAATGGGGGAAGCCGGTCGAAATCCGGCGCTGACCCGCAACGGTGGGCCACCGATACAGGTGGCGAGCCCGATTACCCAGCGGCTGGTGTGCGACACACCTATTCGTCGTGGTCTACGAATCGGCAGTCCTGCGCGTGGCTGCTTCGTGCTGCGCACCCGACTTTCATTTCGTGGCTCTGAGCTCGAAGTGAGGTCCTCATGTCACGCTCCACCTACATCGCCGTTCTCGCCGCGGCTGTCCTGCTCGCCGGATGTTCCCGCGGTGACGCCCCCGCCGATGCAGCGCAGACAGCATCGTTCGATCAGCCCGTCGAGGTGACGAACTGCGACATCGTGCAGCGGTTCGAGGCCCCGCCTCAGCGCATCGTTTCGATGAACGACCACGTCACCGAGGTCCTCATCGAGATGGGCGTTGCAGATCGGATCGTCGGGATGGGGTATCGCAATGCCGTTCCGACGCCGGAGACGGCCGACGAGTTCGCGTCGATAGACGGCCTCGCCGACGAGTATCCGACCAAGGAGCAGATCCTCGACCTGGACCCGGATCTCGTCGTAGGCGGTATGCGTAGCGCGTTCGACGACAAGGAAGGTCGCTCGCGCGCGTCGTTCGCCGAGCTCGACATCCCGACGTTCCTGTTCTCCGAATATTGCGGCACAGGTCTCGCCGATATCGGCATGCTGGAGACGGACTACGCGCAACTGGGCGACATCCTGGGTGTGGCCGACGCGGCGCGGGGCATCACCGAGGGCGTGATCAGCGGGCTCGCCGAGATCGACGACGCGCTCGACGGCGTCGCCCCCCACACCCACGTTCTTCTACGACTCGGGCGAGAGCGAGCCCACGACAGTCGGAGGCGTGGGAGTCGGGCAACTCATCGCCGATCACGCCCGAGCCGAGAACATCTTCGTAGAGGGAGACCGGCCGTACCTGGGTACGACGTGGGAACTCGTCGGCGAACGGGCTCCAGAGGCCATCGTGGTCCTCGACTACGGCGATACGTCCGCGCAGGGGAAGATCGACTTCTTGAAGAGTCAGCCGATCATGGCGACGACGCCGGCGGTGCAACAAGACAACTTCGTGGTCGTTCCGCTCGACGACTTC
>NZ_BAOX01000019.1:0-36629 GCF_000813105.1 Rhodococcus sp. BS-15
TCGGCGACACACGCCGCGGAACGTGCAGCCGGGCGTCGGTGCCGACGAGATAGCCGAAGCCGGGTGCGAAGCCGCCGAACGCAACGATCCACGCTTGATCGGTATGTGCGGCAACGACTTCGGTGGTGGACAGGCCGGTCAGTCGGGCCACGTCGTCGAGGTCGTCGCCGTCGTAGACCACCGAGATCGTCACGGTGTCGGACCGGTCATCGTCCACGTCGACTGCGGGTTCGGTGGCCGAGATCCAGTCCAGTACCGGCTGCTTCGGCCCGTCGAACATCACCAGCACGGTGCGGGCGGCGGGAACCAGATCGACGACTCGCGGCGGCGGATCGGCCGTCAGCGAGCGGTAGTACGCCATCGTCTCGTCCAGCCCGTCGAACTCGACGAGCACTGCATTCTCGCCCGCCGGGACAATGCGCATCAGACGAAGGCTGTCACGTCGATACCGTTGCCGCTCAGCAGTTCCGACACGGCCGTTGCCATCGCGACCGCGCCGGGGGAGTCGCCGTGCAGGCAGATCGACTCGGCGGCAACGGCGATGCGCGAGCCGTCGACTGCCAGGGTGGTGCCGTCGGTGATCATGGTCAGCACACGCTGGGCGACGGCGTCGGGATCGGACAGCACGGCGCCGGGTTCCGAGCGGGCCACCAGCGTTCCTGCGGGGTGTACGCGCGGTCGGCGAAAGCCTCGGTGACAGTGCGGAGCCCGGCTCGCTCCGCTTCGTCGAGGAACGCCGAACCGGGCAGGCCGAGCACCGGCAGCGTGGGGTCGTAGGCGAGAACGGCGTCGACCACGGCCTTGGCCTGAACGCGATGGTGCACGATCGCGTTGTACAGCGCGCCGTGTGGTTTGACGTAGGCAACGGCCGAACCGGAGACCTGAGCGAGTGCGTCGAGTGCACCCATCTGATAGATCACGTCGGCGGTGAGATCGGCCGAGGAGACGTCGAGAAAGCGTCTGCCGAATCCGGCGAGGTCGTGATAGCCCACCTGCGCACCGATCCGCACGGCTGCGTTCGAGGCCGAGCGGCACGTGCGCAGCAGAGTGGTGGGATCGCCGGCATGGAAGCCGCACGCAACGTTGGCGCTCGACACCAGGGCGAGCATCGCGTCGTCGTCGCCGAGAGTCCATGCACCGTAGCTTTCGCCGAGATCGGCGTTGAGGTCGATGGACGTCACGTCGACATCCTAGGCGGCGACCAGCCGTCCGGAATTGGCCTTGCGGGTTCCGCCGATCGCACGGCAGACGAGATAGATCACGAAGGAGATGGTGGTGACGAACGTCGACACCGGAAGCCCGGGGGCGAGGGAGAGCAGGATGCCTCCGACGGCGGCGATCTCGGCGAACAGGATGGACAGCAGCGTCGCTTTGAGTGGGCTGGCAGTGACCCGTGCGGCGGCTGCGGCGGGAGTGATCAGCAGCGAGAGCACCAGCAGCGCTCCGACGATCTGAACGCCCAGTGCACACGCGACGCCGACGAGGACGGCGAAGACCACCGAGAGTGCGCGGACGGGGACGCCGCGGGCCAGCGCCACCTCGGGGTCGGTGCTGGCGAACAGCAGCGGCCGATAGACCACGGTGAGGACGATCAGCACCAGAACGGCGCACACCAGCAGCAACTCGATCCCGCTCTGCCCGACGCCGACGATCTGGCCGATGAGCAGCGAGAAGCTGGTGCCGGTTCGGCCGGGATAGAGCCAGATGAACAACACCGACAGGCCGAGGCCGAAGGACATGATGACGCCGATGACCGAGTCACGGTCGCGGGCCTTGCTGCCGAGCAGGGCGAACATCACCGCCGCGACCACGGACCCCACGATGGCTCCGAGGCCGACGGTGATGCCGACGAGCAGTGCGGCAGACGCGCCGGTCAGCGAAAGCTCACTCGATCCGTGCACCGCGAACGCCCACTGGCGGCTGACGATCAGCGGGCCCAGTGCGCCGGCGAGCAATCCGAGGATCGCGGCGGCGAGCAGAGCCTGCTGGACGAAGTCGTAGGTCAGCAGATTGGCGGTGGTGTCGAAGTCGAGCATCTTCGAGAATGCGTCGAGAACCTTCTCGTTCATGCCTTGTCTTCTCTGTCGTGCGGCACGGGTGGATGGTGGGCACCGGCCGAGCCGAGTGCATCGATGGAGTCACCGGTTCCGACCACGATGAGCCGGCCGCGCACCTTCAGCACCTCGACCTCGGTGCCGTAGAGCTCGGACAGGACCTCGGTGGTCATGACATCGGCGGGAGTGCCGATGCGGAACCGGCCGTCGACGATGTAGACGATGCGATCGACGAGCGGGAGGATCGGGTTGATCTCGTGCGTCACGAACAGCACTGCCGTCCCGTGCTCCCGCCGTCGGCGATCGATGAGGCTCGAGACCAGAGACTGGTTGGCGAGGTCGAGGCTGAGCAGGGGCTCGTCGCACAGCAGGACCGACGGATCGCCGACGAGTGCCTGGGCGATGCGCAGTCGCTGCTGTT
Source organism: Rhodococcus sp. BS-15 (assembly GCF_000813105.1). NCBI lineage: Bacteria > Bacillati > Actinomycetota > Actinomycetes > Mycobacteriales > Nocardiaceae > Rhodococcus > Rhodococcus sp. BS-15. The sequence continues at coordinate 2,476 of NZ_BAOX01000019.1, forward strand.
CACCGCCGGACATCGAGCCGACGGGCGCGCCCGCGAAGGAGTTGGCGTCGACCTGGTCGATCGCGCGCTGCACCGTCTCTTTGCGTTGCCGCATGCCGCGCAGGCCCATGCCCCACCGATGGCCGTCCCAGCCGAGGCCGACGAGATCGCGTCCGCGCAGGGGTAGATCGTCGTCGATGTTGCGTTGCTGGGGTACGTAGCCGACGCCCGACTGGCCGCGACGGACGGGATGGCCGTCGATCGCGGCCGTGCCGGACGTGAGGTGATTCTGGCCCAGCAGCACCTTGAGCAGAGACGTCTTGCCCGACCCGTTGGGGCCGAGAACGGCGATGAACTCGCCCTTCTCGACCGCCAGATCCAGGTTCTGCCACAGCGTGCGCTCACCGAACGCCAGTCCGGCATCGCGCAGTTCTACAGCAGGCATGTACTACAGCTTTCCATCAACCGGTCCGAGATCAGGAGTCGGATCGGCTCAAGGGGTGGTTGCGAGGGCGGCCTGCAGATCCGTCGCTGCCTTGGTCTGCCACTCGAGGTACGTCATCCCGGCGGCAGAGTCTCGGTGACCTCGACGACGGGGATGCCCGCGGCCTCACTGGTGGAGCGAATGTCCTGTGTCACAGCATCTTCGGTCTGGATGTTGTAGATCAGCGCACGGACGGACTTCGAGGTGAACAGATCACGCGTTGCGGCGATCGATGCCGGAGACGGGTCGTTGCCCTCCTCGATGGAGTCCTTGAAATCCTCGGGGGTGCGATCGTCGAGATCGGACTCCTCGATGAGGTAGTGCGCGATCGGCTCGGTCTGCGCCACCGGTGCGTCGGGGTGATCGGCAGCGATCTTCGCCGTCACGTCGGTGATGCCGTGGACCTGCTCGTGGAACGTCTCGGCGTTGGCGGTGTACTGCGCAGCGTTGTCGGGATCGAGCTGACCGAGCTTGTCGGCGATCTCCTCGGCGGTGTGCGCCGCAACCTCGGCGTTGTACCAGACGTGTTCGTTGACCTCGCCGTGCGAATGGCCGTCACCGTCCGTTGCTTCTGCTTCTGTTTCCGGCGTTGCTTCATCGGAGGCGGGCTCGGAGTCGTGATCGTGGCTGTCTTCGAGCAGGGAGAAGGCATCGATCGACGGCACGTCCTGGCCCTCGGATCCGAGGATGTCCTCGATGAACTGGTCGTAGCCGCCACCGTTGTAGACCACGAGCGACGCCTCGGCTACGGAAGACGCGTCGGCGGGGCTCGCCTCGTAGGAGTGCGGGTCCGCGGACGGGTCGGAGATGATCGACGTCACTGTCGCCAGGTCGCCTGCAACCGCCTCGGCGACGCTTCCCCAGACGTTCGTGGACGCGACGATCGTGATCGGTCCGTCGACCGCGGTGGCCGGTGCGGACTCGGTGCTCGCGGATTCGGTGGAGCTGCACGCGCTGAGTGTGAAGGCTGCGGCGCAGGTCAGGCCCAGTGCAGCCGTGAGCTTGGTCCGGGACGCGCGATGAGTGGACGACATCGATGTACTCCTGTGAGCGGAACTTGACGCTAATGGAAACCGTTACCGTTGTACTCTAGCGCGCAGTGGGGTGACGGATCGAATCGGACGAACGAGACCTCGAGTTTCTCTACGCCGTGTTGTGGGACTAACGTCCCGGTTATGGTCAGGTCAAGCGAACCGCGACGTCAGGCGACGTTGGCGTCGATCGCAGCCGAGCTGAAGGTATCGCGCACCACCGTCTCGAACGCCTACAACCGACCCGATCAGCTCTCTCCGGAACTCCGCGAACGCGTCCTCCAGGCCGCCAAGCGCCGCGGATACGCCGGCCCCGACCCCGTCGCGCGATCGCTGCGCACCCGCAAGGCCGGAGCCATCGGACTGCTCCTCACCGAAGCCCTGAGCTACTCCTTTCGCGACCCCGCCGCGATGAGCTTCCTCGCTGGACTCGCCGAATCCTGCGAAGCCGCAGGGCAAGGTCTGCTGCTCATTCCCGCCGGTGCCGAACGCGACGATCTGGACTTCTTCACCTTCCCCGAACTCGACTCCGCCGTAGGAACATCCACGGTCGAGGCACCGATGGATGGGTTCATGATGCGCACCGACCCTCGCAACCGGCCCGGAGCCGAGGACTTCCTCACCTACATGACCGGCCCCGACCCTGCCGTCGCCTACGCGAAGCAGGATCCGCAGGCCATTCCCGCTCATCGTGATGCCGACCTGTCGAGTTTCCCTGCGCTGGTCCGCAAATCGGCGGACCTCGTGCAGAACGCCGAGGAGATCACCCAGTTCTTCGACCGCGATACCCGTCCCGATTTCGCGTCGATCGTCATGATCCCGGCCCTGCAGCAGTTCATCGGTAACCCCGACGATGTCGACGGCCTGGTACGCAGTATCGAACGCCAGAAGTCAGCGGTGTTCGGAACATGATCGTGCGCAGTGTGATTCGACGCCCATCATCCACTCGACATCGAGATCAGGTAATGCCATGACCGCACCCGAACGGGTCAAGTCGCCGAAGGTTCGGCGCAGTGTTCGCGAGAAGTGGACGATCGCGCTCATGCTCGGGGTCCCCGCGCTGATCGTCATCGGGCTCGTCTGGATTCCGACGATCTTCACGGTGATCCTGTCGTTCGCCCGCTGGGACGGCATCGGCGGCACGTCGAGCATCGAGTGGATCGGCACCCAGAACTACGTCGACGCGGTGCAGGCCTACCCGCCGTTCCAACAGGCCCTGCACAACAACGTGCTCTGGCTCGTCTTCCTGTTCCTCGTCCCCACCGTCATCGGTATCCTGCTGGCGATCCTTCTGGACAAGAACCTCAAGGGATCTCGGCTGTACCAGAGCATCTTCTACATTCCCGTGGTGCTGTCGATGGCCCTCATCGGCTTCATCTGGCAACTCATCTACTCCACCGAGGGTGGCGTCCTCAACAGCCTGCTGGGTACCGACGTCGACTGGCTCGGCGACCCGGACATCAACATCTGGGCCGTGATGGTCGCAGCCGGTTGGCGTCACACCGGTTACATCATGCTGTTGTACTTGGCCGGCCTCAAGGCCATCGATCCGTCCGTCCGCGAAGCCGCGGTGATGGACGGCGCCGGTCCGATCCGCACGTTCTTCAGCGTCATCTTCCCGCTGATGAAGAACACCAATCTGCTCATCGTCGTCATCACCGTCATCGAGGCACTGCGCGCCTTCGACCTGGTCTGGGTGATCAACAGGGGCAGAAACGGATTGGAACTGATATCGGCGTTGGTCACCGCCAACGTCGTCGGTGAAGCAGGCCGCATCGGCTTCGGCTCGGCCCTCGCGACAGTCATGCTTCTCATCTCTCTCGTCTTCATCGCCCTGTACCTCGCCATCGTTCTTCGGAGCAAAGACTGATGACCACTTCACTCACCCGCACAGCGCCTCCCGAGCGCGATCCGCTGACCCGCAACCGCACCGCCGTCGCCAACCGTCGGCGCGCAGGCACAGCCAGATCGCGATGTACGTGCTGCTGACCGTCATGGCGCTCGTCTGGATGTTCCCGCTCGTGTGGGCGGTGTACAACTCGTTCCGCGACTACGACTACGTGTTACTCAACGGATACCTGTCCGTCGGCGGCTATACGTTCAGCAACTACATCGACTCGTGGCAGATCGGCGGGATCCCGCACTACTTCTTCAACTCGCTGATCATCACCGTGCCGTCGGTACTGCTCATCCTGTTCTTCGGCTCGATGGCGGCGTTCATCCTGGCCCGCTTCAGCTGGAAGTTCAACATCTTCATGCTCGCGGTGTTCATCGCAGGGAACCTGCTGCCCCAGCAGACGCTGCTCACGCCACTCTTCCGTCTGTACAACGCAATTCCCGTTCCGTACTGGATGAGTTCGTCGGGATCGCTGTACGACAGCTACTGGGGTCTGATCATCGTGCACGTCGCGTTCCAGACCGGGTTCTGCGTGTTCGTGCTGAGTAATTACATGAAAACCGTGCCGCACGAACTGCTCGAGGCCGCCACCGTCGACGGAGCGAGTCTGTTTCGTCAGTACTGGCAGGTGGTGATGCCGCTGTGCCGTCCGGCCTTGGCCGCACTCGCCACGCTGATGGTGACGTGGATCTACAACGACTTCTTCTGGCTCTCGCCCTGATGGTCAGCGGCGACAAGCTCCCGGTGACGACGGCGCTGCAGAATCTGCAGGGTAGCTTCTTCACCGACACCAATCTGCTCGCCGCGGGCTCGGTGCTGGTGGCTCTACCGACAGTGCTCGTATTCGTTGCGCTGCAACGCCACTTCGTGTCCGGTCTGACGATGGGTGCCAACAAGTGAGTTTTTCCGCCCTTCGCCGTGACGGTGTCATGGTGATCCTCGGCCCGTCGTCCACCGCCGTTCCGGCTGTGCTGCACTGGGGTACCGACCTGGGCGAGCTGTCCGACAACGACCTCACCGAGGTGCGCAGGGCCGCGATCCCCGCTGTCCCGCATTCGAGCGTGGATGTGCCAGGTGGCTCACCCTCGCACCCGGCGGCGACGACGCCTGGCAGGGAACACCGGCTCTGGCATTGCACCGCTCCGGCACCGTGCAATATCCGCGGTGGGCCGACGTCACCGTTCGTTCCGGTGAATTCCATTGTGCGGTGGAGGCGTCCGACTCCGAGTTGGGAATTGCATGGTCGATCGAGTTGTCACTCGAGGTCGGCGGTTCGCTCCGTGTGCGTCAGAGTGTGCGCAACGTCTCCGGTGGCCCGTTGACCGTCGACGGCGTCGTGACACTGATGCCGTTGCCGGACACTGCAACCGAACTACTCGACCTGACGGGACGGCATTGCCGCGAACGTACACCGCAGCGGCGACGGTTCGATCACGGCTCGACCGTGCGTGCCTCACGACGCGGAAGAACCGGGCACGACGCCACCCTGGTCCTCACTGCCGGGAGCGAGGGCTTCGGCTTCCGCGACGGCGAGGTGTGGGGTGCGCATGTCGCCTGGAGCGGTGATCACCTGCATCTGGCCGAGCGTCTACCCGAGCGGGCCGGACAGGCCTCGGGGGGTTCTGGGTGGCGGCGAGCTGCTCGCGCCCGGCGAGGTGGTACTGCAGAGCGGCGACACCTACACGACCCCGTGGGTGCATTTTGTGTATTCCGCTGCAGGACTGGATGGTTCTGCGCAATCGTTGCACCGATGGATGCGATCTCGACCCGCGCATCCCACCTCGCCGCGTCCCGTGGTGTTGAACGTCTGGGAAGGCGTCTACTTCGATCACGATCTCACCCGACTCCGCGGGATCGCCGACGTCGCCGCGCACGTGGGCGTCGAACGATTCGTGCTCGACGACGGCTGGTTCCGACACCGACGCGACGACCGGGCCGGCCTCGGCGACTGGCAGGTGGACGAGGGCGTCTGGCCCGACGGGCTGGCCCCGCTGTTCGATCACGTTCGCGCCCTCGGCATGAGCCCAGGTCTGTGGTTCGAACCCGAGATGGTCAACCTGGATTCCGATATCGCTCGGGCCCATCCGGATTGGCTGCTCGCGGCACCCGGGCGGATCCCGCTGGAGTGGCGTCATCAGCTCGTGCTGGATCTGACCCGTCCGGAAGTGTTCGAGTATCTCCTCTCTGCCATCGATACGGTGCTGACGAACGAGCAGCCGGACTACGTGAAGTGGGACCACAACCGGGATCTGATGCTGGCGGTCGACTCCGACGGGCGAGCGGCGGTGCATGCCCAGACCTCGGCGTTCTATCGGTTGTTGGACGCGTTGCGTTCCCGGCATACCCGCATCGAATTCGAGTCCTGCGCATCCGGCGGCGCCCGCATCGACCTCGAGGTTCTCGAACACACCGACCGGGTGTGGGCGTCGGACACCAACGATCCACTCGAACGTCAACGCCTGCAACGATGGACGACGCAGTTGCTGCCGCCGGAGCTGATCGGATCGCATGTCGGTCCGCAGATCGCGCACACGTCCGGTCGATGGTCGACTCTTCAGTTCCGTTGCTTGACATCATTGTTCGGCCATGCCGGGCTGGAGATGGACGTCACCGAGCTGGCGGCGGAAGATCACGAATACCTGCGGTCGTGGACTTCGCTGTACAAGGAATTGCGCGGGTTGCTTCACACCGGCAACGTGGTACGCGCCGACCATCCCGACCCGAGTGTCTGGGTGCACGGCGTCGTGGCAGCGGACTGCTCGGAGGCCGCATATGCGGTGGTGCGGATGGACACCTCGCCCGAGGATCGCACCGATCGGGTTCGGCTTCCCGGTCTCGATCCGATCGTTCGGTATCGGGTCGAATTCGTGCGGGAACTCAGCGATCTGGGCAACGGAATAGCACTGCCGCCGTGGATAGCCGACGGTGGAGTGGTCGAGCTGTCGGGTTCGATGTTGGCTCGGGCTGGCGTGGCACTACCGGTGTTGTTCCCGCAGACCGGGGTGTTGCTCAGGGTGCAAGCCGTCTGAACTGTGAATCGGCTCCTCAGTTCTGGATTTCCGACTGCGATCAGAGGATGGAATCCGAATCCGAGGAGCCGATTCGCCGCTTCAGTCCCAATTCACCCGGGACGCCATGTTCAGTAGCTTCGCTCGACGCGTTTCGTTCGTTTCGCCGATTCGGGCGATGCGTCCGTGGACGTGAGCTCGGAAGTCGCTTCGGTCGTCGCGATTCTGCTCGGCTGCGCCGGTGGCAATGCAGTTGTGCAGCAGCGCCCTGAGAGTGTCGTACTCCTCTCGGGGCACTGCCGGCCACGCGTTGACGACAAGCCCGGTCAGCTGTTGTCGCTGATGAGCGCGTCGAACCCTGGTCTTGTCGGGATGAATCGTGAAGCTTTCGTCGTGGGCGATCTGAGAAATCAGCCACAGCAGTCTGTCCACGTCGATGTCTGCACCACCGGAGAACGCCAGATCGTCGGCGTAGCGGCTGTAGCGGGCACCGACGGACCGGGCCAGGCCTGCGGCCCGGATATCGAGCTGTCGCGCAGCCAGATTCGCCAACGCGGGTGACGTGGGCGCGCCCTGCGGCAAGTGGGTGGCTCGAAGCCGCGCCGCAGTGGGACGGTCCACGCCGACCAATTCACCTGCCGGGGTGACCGTCGTGCAGAGCGCGGCGAGATTCGCCGCGACCTTCCTGGGATAGCCGACCGCCTCGAAGATCGCGACCACGCGATCGAACCCGATGGACGGAAAGAAGCGTCGAAGATCCACCGAGATCACCACGTCACGTTCGGAATGCGGCATCGCGAATGTTCTGGGACTTCGCGCTGTGCGAAACCCGTGCGCGGCGGGATGAGCCGGAATACGATCGAGAATGCGGCGCAGTATCTTTCGCTGAATCTCGCGCAATCGTGGTTTCGGCACCTCGAGCAACCGGATACCCTGACGCTTGTCGAGCCGTGCAGATCGATAGTGCTGCAGCGGGAACGGCGCGGCGCGTAGCCTGCCCTGCAGATCGGCGAACCATTCGATCTCCGAGATCGTCAAGTCCAGCGACCGCGCGAGCTGACCGGTGGTCTCGTACCGCGGTACCTCGAATCGCCAGGGCTTGTCACTGTGACGCGTCGGTCTCTGTGACGACACCGACGGCTCCGGAATGAACGGAAGGTCGCGCAGCAGAACGAAAGTCGATGCTTCGTCGAACGGCGGACTCGGATACAGATTGATGACCCGATCCGCCAACCACGACGCCTTGGCCGGGACGAGTGGCTCGAACGCCTCCTCGAGTCCGGACCGCGTCCATTCGGCGTCGGCAGCCAGGCGGGCCAGAGTCGCCGCTGCTCGCGGAGTGAACTCCCGCTCGATCACGGATGCCTACCGATCGGGTGCAGCGCTGTGAAATGCAACGGCGCGGGGCGACCGAAATCTTTCGTCCTCGGAGCGGGCAAGCACGCGGAGCGTGCAGAGCTGCTTCGGACGCAGTGCTCGATTCTCGTGATGTACCCAGGGGTTACCCCTGAGACCGGTCCCGCGGACCAACTCTCGCCCACGCGCCGCTGCATCCCTCCACCATGCCAAAGGGAGGCAGATCTGTCAGCGCGTTGCCCGCAGGACCGTCACGGAAGAATTGATTCGACTGCGCCCATGACGATCGTCGTCAACGACAGTCCGCCGGTTCCGAACGCCGCGGCCACGACGATGCCGATCAGAGCATCTTCACGAGTCGGTGTCGGCGGTTCGATCGTCCTGTTCATCATCGTGAACGGTAGTGACCACAACACCTCGACGCCCCCACCGAAAACGCGCGTCAACACCCCGAACTCGTTGTCGCCCCGATCCGACGGCCCGTCCAGCAGCGCACTGTCTTCGAGGTTCTTCGCCCGCAGCGTCAGAGTGCGCCCGCCGTACTGGATACCGACGCGGTAGGACCGTTTGAAGAGCCTCGCGCGGCCTGGATCGAGAACGATCTCTCGGCCGTCGATGCCGGCCCGCAGGTTCGCGGCAGTGCGCGTCCCGATCGGCACCTTGTCCGAGGTCCGAGGCCCCGTACGAGAGATCGTGACGGTCATGGGTACGCCCTCGCGATACGAACCGAAGATACTTTCGTCCCGATGGGTCAGGTCCGCTTCCCCGTAGATGCCTGTCTCGACCACTGCAGCGGTGAAGTCCGCGGAGTCATCGTCGCAATCCTGCATCTGCGCCACCCTGTCATAGATCCTGATCGTCTGGAATCGGCCCAGGTTCGGGAACCGACAGGGGTCGCGCTGCGTCCAAGGACGTAGACGTTCGTGAGAAATGGGTGAGGCAATGCGCAGGGCACGACGATGGATACTGGCGATGGCGGTGCTGCTGATCGCCGCAGGCTGCTCGAGCACCGCAGATGGGGACGCCGTCGCCGGCGCGACATCGAGTGCGGTGCCCAGTACGACGACCTCTGCGCCGACGCCTTGGGACCCATGCACCATCCCCGACGAGGCCATCGAGCGTGCAGGATTGAACGTGGACACCAAGGAATCGGGGGTGTTCGGGCGGGATCAATTCGGATTCAAGATCTGTGGCTGGGAAAACCAGGCGCCGCCGGAGAGCAAGTACTACGTGCGAATTTTCGTGGGGTTCCAAACCATCGACTGGATCAGCGACACGAGTCGTTTCGATGGACTGCGCCCTGTCCAGCTGGGCACTCGCGACGCTACTCAGTTTGAACAGATTTCCGCGACTGAATCACTCAACTGCGGCGTCGCCTACACGGCCGGTAGCGAACTGGTCATGTCAACGATCATCTCCGACGTGCTTGTCGATTCACCGCAATACGATCCGTGCACCGAGCTGAACTCGTTGATCGCGACGCTCGGTTCCGAACTTCCCAGTTGAACCGCACCCGACCGAAGGACACCTACCCATGGCCGATTTCGAGCAGAACGTTCTTGCTCATTGGCAAGACCTCAACGCCCAGGCCGACGCGGGCACGATCACCATTCCCTGCGATGTGGCCGCGAGGTGCGACGCAGCCTGCGTCGCATATCTTGCTCATCTGGGGAGGATGCAACGCAATGCTCTCGCCATCGACATAGCAACTCCATGGGGCGCCCTGAAGTCCGCCCAGGATCTACAAGCCAGGTTCGGACGCCTGGTCACCGGCACCGATCGGTCTCTCGACATCATTCTTCAGCAGCACATCGACGTCATCGAATCGATGCGGATGCTTTTTCGTCGCTACTTCGACGAGACCGAGGCTGCCGATGACCAGACAGCTGCGAACATAACCGCGCTCGCTCCGGAGAACTGATAGACCGCCGCTGTCGCCGGACCGCCGCTATCCCGCCCGCACCCGAAGCGCCCGTCGCGTCACTGTCACGGTGGCCACCAACGCAAGAGCCGAACATCCCGCGACCACCCACACCACGGATGACCAATCGACGTGCAGACCGACCTCGGTTCCCGTCACCTGCGACAGGCCGGCCGCCATGCCGTACAGCGGCGGCACAGTGACGAGTACGCCCAGCAGGGAACCGATCGCCACGACGATCACGGTCTCCCCGACGGCCATCGACAGCAGCTGGCGGGCACTGCCTCCGGAGGCTTTCAGAACAGCAGTGTCGGGCCCGCGACGATATGCCGACATTGCCAGACTGTTCGCAATCGCAAGCCCGCTGTATCCCACCGTCATTGCCATCAACACCGTCGCAAGCCAATTGGTGAGCCGCGCGTCGACCATGTAGTCCTGCAGCGCAAAACTGTAGGCGTCCTCGACCTTTGCACCGGAGGTCAGGTGTGTCGGTGCCTGATCTTCCGGCAGGAACACGATATCGGTCAACGCTGACGGATCATGACTGCGCACCAAGTCACGAGGTAGTACGAACGACCCGCGGGCGGGATCGAGTGGAAGCACCTGCGACACCACAACGTTCTCGTAGTTCCCGTCCACGAACTGCACCGACAGCGACTCACCGGCTTCGACACCGAGCAACGTCGCAGTCGGCTCGTCGAGCACCGCCTGTCCCGGGGCGGCATACCGCTCGTCGAAGCTACCCACTGCGTCGATGACCACAACGTCGTTCGCAGCTCTCGAAACGAACACCCGAGTCGGCAGACCGGCTCGCGTTCCGACCGGGCCGGCACCTGTTTCGGCCACGACCTCATCACTCAGCCTGCTGTTCCATCGGATGTCACGAGCGCCAGACCACGCAGTTGCTCGGCCTGTTCCGACGGATATGCCGCGGCCATCGTCTGCACCATTCCGCTCAGTAGCACCGCAAAGCCGACTGCAGCGATGACAGGGGCAGCGGTAGCAGCAGCGCGTCGGGTACTCGTGGTCAGTTCCGCTCTGACGAGCATCATTGCTGCCGAGCGGGATCCGCGTTCGAGCGGCCACGTCACGATGCGTGCGATCGGTCCGATCACGACCGGTGCAAGCAGCGATGCAGCAACGATCAACAGCATGGCGGCACCGATTGCGGTGTTGATTCTGCTGTCGGATCCGGTTGTCGCTGTCAGCACTGTCGCACCCACACCGCCGATGAGCGCGACAAGTCCGGCGACCCACCGCGACCTCGTCATCGGACGTCGTTCTACTGCGGCGGTGAGCAGCGCCTCGATCGGAGCAACCCTGGTAGCGGACCGAGCGACTGCCCAGGCACCGACCACCGCAACCAAGACCCCGATCCCGACGGTGAGGAGCAAGGGCCACAACGAGATACGAAGCTCGAAATCCGGTGGTTGGACGTCGAGGTTCAACAGCAGGATCCGAAGCGCCGGAGCTGCAGCAACCCCGAACGCGGCACCGACCAGACCGCCGACGAGGCCGATTGCCGCAGCCTCACCGAGCACCATGCGCCGGACTTGTCCCGGCGACGCACCGACAGCCCTGAGCAAGCCGATCTCCCGCCGGCGTTCGGACATGGCAAGAGCGAGTGTCGATCCGACAACGAAGACGGTCGTGAACAAGCCCAATGCGGACATCGCGGTCACCAGCTGAGTGCCGAGGTTTCTTCGGTGTGAAACGAACTCCGGCTCGAGAGCAGCGCGATCGGAGCCGGTAGCAATCCGACCTCGATCGCCCAGTCGCTGCTCGGCCTTCCTCACGATGTCGTCGATGCTCGAATCGGGTGACGCTACGATCCCGATCGCGCGCACTCCGGGATCGAGTTGCGCTGCAACGCTGTCGGCAAAGTAGAACCCCTCGCCGTCCAGTGTTCCCGACACCGTGAAACTCTCGATCCCCGACGCGAGATTGACCGAGACCGGATCTCCAGGAGAAACTCCCACCGAACTCGGGACGACAATCTCGGCGGAATTCGACGGTGCAACACCGGATATCAACCGGTACGGCTTCAATTGCGCACTGGACCAGCCGTGTCCGGCTTCTTGTGCTCCCTCGTCCTCGATCGGCGCACCGTCGATGAACGGCTGGGCATAGAACGATCGGTCGATGATCACAGCTTCCGCTCCTGGTACCGAGCCGAGATCGTCGACGATCTGCCCAGCTCGGCTTGCGCTCCAAGGAATGAAGTCTGCTTTGCTACCGAACTCGTTCTGTGCCTGTGCAGGCAAGACCAGCACGGCTGCGCCTTCCAGTCGCGGCTGAACTACCGGGCGCGAGGAGTCGTAGACGATGAGTGTGGCGCTGATCAAGCTGCCCCGAATGTCTTGGCCAACAACGCGGCCAGAAAGCTTCGCCAGGACGTCCGAACGTTGGCGCAAGCGAGCACCACTTCTCCAGCCCAGCCATCCGAGCCGTGATCACCGCAGCGTTGTCCGAGCGACTGCGGCCGATCTGCAGCGAGTCGACGATGCGACCGTCCTCGAGGAAGATCACCCTGTCCGCGTACGAGGCGGCGAGCGGGTCGTGGGTGACCATCACCGTGGTCTGGTGTTGATCGTCGACGAGCTTCCGCATCAACGACAGAACCTCTTTCGAGGTACGAGTGTCCAATGCGCCGGTCGGTTCGTCCGCGAAGAGCACATCCGGACGGGTGCTCAGAGCGCGCGCCAGGGCGACCCGTTGCTGCTGACCGCCCGACATCTCAGCGGGACGATGCGACGCGCGATCCTCGAGCCCCACTTCTGCCAGCGCTGCCGTCACCTCGTTCGTCGGAACGCGATCACCGGCGAATCGCACTGGCAGCTCGACGTTTTGAGCCGCGGTCAGTGAGCCCACGAGATTGAACGCCTGGAAGACGAAACCCACGTGCCGTCGCCGCAGCTCGTTCCGCGCTTTCTCGTCCAACGCGGCGATGTCGAAGCCTGCGATCGTGACGGTGCCATCGCTTGGATGATCGAGGCCCGCTGCGCACTGCAGGAGTGTCGACTTGCCAGAACCCGACGGCCCCATGATCGCAGTGAAGCTCCCCCGCTCGAAGTCCATCGACACGCCGTCGAGAGCCGAAACCGCACGATGCCCCTCGCCATGACCCTTCCGAACTCCGACGAGTCGAACCGCAACTTCATTCTGTCGAATCATGCACTCATCGAATCGGTTTCATCAACACAGCACAGTGACGCGCGCACTACGAAAAATCCGTGGGTCAGCCCTACCGAGTGAATCGCGAGATGTATCTACGATGCAGTCCTTCGGCGGAGCGTGTTCGCATCGATACGGCAGCGATAGCGATCAATCCCGCAGGGGCGAGGATGTCGTAGACAAGCACGCCGCCGGTATTGCCCGGGGCGTGGTCACCGTTGGCGAACCATTGATAGAGGTGTCCTATCACCGCGCCCCAGAGAAAAGCTGCACTGCTCAGGCCGATGGTCATCAGTTCCCGCACAGAGGCGGCAGCGGCACGTATCGCCAGGACGGCCAGGGCCAGGTTGGCGAAGGCGATCTCGAACATGAACGGTGTGCAGGTGAAATCCGATTGCATCGGACATGACTTCGGGTGCGCCCAGGAATGCCGCCACCATCCACAGACTTCCACCCCCCAATGCGGCGATCGACCACCAGCGTTGCCACACCGCGATCTTTTCCTGCGAACCGACAGCACGCCGGCTGCGCAGAGTGCCACCGAGGATGGCCACGACTATCCAAACCGCGGGAAAGGCCGACTGCAGGGAGTAAGAGATGCTGTTCATGAGTTTCAGTCTTACCTTGTTAACATTCACACGTCAACACTGATAAGGTCGGTGCCGTGGACGAAGGGTTGGCGGACTTGTTGCACCGCGTTGTGCTCTTGCTGGGCGAAGCAGCACGGGCGCAACTCGACAGCCCTGACGGACCGACCTACAGCCAGCTGCGGATTCTCGGAACTCTGGACGACATAGCGCCGGTCACCCAGCATGAACTGGCGCAGGCGATGTCGGTATCCGATCCGGCGATCAGCAGGGCGCTTCAGCCTCTACGCGAGACCGGGCTCGTCGACATCACCGTCGACCCCACGCACGCTCGACGCCGTCTGGTCCGCATTACCGACGCAGGCAGGCACACATTCCACTCGGCCGGGAAGCCGCTGCAAGATCAGTTCCGCGCAGCACTGATCGAGGCGGGCTTTCCGTACGACAGCTACCTCGAACACACCAAGCAACTCGCGGACCTTCTCGACGGAACCGCTCCTGGAGCGTCGAAAGATCAACCGGACGAATGAAATGCAGCAAAAGGGCACTTTCGTGACTCCCACGGTAGATCCAATTCCACGATCCACGCCCCCCGCGGGCATTTACGCCCCACGCACGCGGTGTGGATCCCCACGAGGGGCGTGAATCCCAGCATCGGGGCACTTACGTGACACCTGGTCCATAGTTGCACATGACAGTTGTCAACAGTTCGTCGTGACGACCGAAACGACGTGCCGTTTCGCGTTGACCTGGCCTTTTGCCCGGGTGAAGAGTCTGATGTGTCGCCGAGGAACACGGCTGAAGATCCGATGACGAAGAGCGAAGGGAATCACAGATGATCACGCAGAGTTCAACTCGCGCCGAGGCGGTGGGCACACAGACAGGACCAGCGGTGCACGCCACCGGTGTCCACAAGTCGTTCAGCGACTCCACGGGTTCGAAGTTCCGCGCGGTTCGCGAGTTGAACCTCTCGATTCCCCGCGGCAGATCGTGGCATTCCTCGGCCCGAACGGCGCAGGCAAGAGCACGACGATCGACATGATCCTCGGACTCACCGAGCCGGACGGCGGCACCATCGAGGTGCTCGGCAACGATCCGCTCACGGCAGCGTCGACGGGACGCAGCGCAGCAGTGTTGCAGTCCGGCGGGCTCCTTCCCGACGTCGCTGTCGGTGCGCTCGTCGAGATGATGGGCTCGCTGTACATCGGTGCCGACCCCGCTGCGGCGATCACCCGCGCCGGGCTCGGAGACCTGGTGAATCGGCGCGTCTCGAAGTGCTCGGGCGGCGAACAGCAGAAGGTACGTTTCGCCCTCGCGCTCCTGTCGAACCCCGAACTGCTGCTTCTCGACGAGCCGACTGCAGGCATGGATGTCACTGCCCGCAAGCATTTCTGGCAGGCGATGCGCGCCCAGGCAGCGAACGGCACCACGGTGATATTCGCGACCCACTACCTCGAGGAGGCGCAGAACTTCGCCGATCGCATCGTCGTCATCGTCGACGGAGCGCTCGTCGCCGACGGAACGGTTGCTCAGATCGAGGCAACGGTCTCCAACCGCACCGTCGACGCAAACCTGCCGCGGGCTCAGGCCGAAGCCGTTGCCGCACAGACCGGCTCGCGGCTACAGGAACTCGCCACCGGCCGGTTCCGCTTCGTATGCACCGACACCGATCCTGTGGTGCGAGCGCTGAGCACATCCACCTCCGCCACCGACATCGCGATCGTGCCGGCCTCGCTCGACGAAGCCTTCGCCGCGCTGATCGACCGCGCCGACCAGAACTGAGGACATCCGATGACCACCAGGACCTCACTACGCCCCCGCCGAGGACTGCACCCCACGTTCGTACTGCACGACGTCCGCCGACAGATCACTCCACAGAATCTCGTCTTCACCGTCGCGCTTCCCGCCGTGCTCTACCTCGCCCTGTTCCGCGTCGTCGAGCCCCGCGCGGGGGCGAGCCTGCCGCACGGCAACTTTCAAGCCTGGATGATGATCGGCATCGCCGTCTACGGCGCGTCCATCGGCACCATCTCGCGGGCCGCGGGAATCTCGAACGAGAAGGCCAACGGCTGGCTGCGGACAATTCGCCTGTCGCCCTTGGGCGCCGGCGGCTACGTCGCATCGCGCATTATCGCGTGCCAGGTGTACGCAGCCATTCCGGTCATCGTCGTCGGGATCCTCGGCGCACTCACCGGGGCCCGAGCCGACGCAACCGTCTGGATCACCGGTCTTGTCGTGGCCTGGCTCGGGTCGGCCATCTTCTCCGCGCTAGGTCTTGTCCTGGGGATGCTCCTCCCACCCGAGGTGGTCACCCACGTTCCCGGCGTCGTCATGACCGGACTTGCCTTCCTGGGCAACATCTTCATCCCGCTCTCGGGCGGCATGCTCGCCGTCGCACAGGTGACTCCCCTGTACGGCGTCGCGACACTCGCCCGCTACGCACTGACCGACGGCTACAACCTCGACGGATCCCACGCCTCACTGGCAGGTGCCCTCATCAACGTCGCAGCCTGGTTCGCCGGATTCTCCTTCGCCGCCGTCCGACGATTCGCTGGGGCAACCGGCCGCCAATGACATACAGGTCACGGTTGCCCAGCGCGTAGGCGTCGTTCATAGTGTGGGTTCCTCACCGGAGAAAGTGACGCAGTGACAACGCAGACGACCGATGCCCGACGCGACGAGCGGTTCCCCAGCTCGTTGGTCGCGTTCATTGCAAGTTGGTTCGTCGTCGCGTTGTTCACGTTCATCGCTCTCACCACCGTGTTCGACCATCGGGAGATCATCGGGTTCGGTCTTGCCACACTGTCGGCAGCGATCGTCGTTTTCGTCGCGGTGGTCATGATCCTGGCGCAGCGGATGTTCGTTTACGGACGCGTCGATCCTCGACTGGCCGCCGCGGCCTGGACTGCGATTCCGTTGGGCATGGTCGTGGTCCCGATCTCCGAGGTGTGGGAGATGTGCGCGATGTCGGTGGCGATTTCGTCGACGCTGGTGCGAGGGCGCTGGGCGCCAGCGGTCGTCGGCGGGGTATTCGTTATCGCGACGGTCGTCACCGTCGACGTGGACCGGGCTGAACCCCTACAAGCATTCATCATCACGCTGTTCACCCTCGGCGTGACCATCGTGCTGATCGCACTCACCGAACTTGCGCGCGCACTCGACGCACTGCATGCATCACGTGAACAAGTTGCCAGACTGCTCGTCGACGCTGAGCGCCATAGGATTTCACGGGATCTGCACGATGTCATCGGCCGAACTCTGGTGACCGCGCAGCTACGCAACCAGGCCGCATTGCAGATGTTCGAGAATCAGCCGGAGATGGCGCGCGAGCAGCTCGGGCACGTGCACGACGTTCTCAACAGTGGTCAGGCCGATCTCAGGAGGATTACCAGCGGACCCATTCTGGATGACTTTGCGTCGGAGCTGGCAGCCGTCGAAGCGATGTGTGCCCGGCTGGGCATCGACTGCTTCACCTCGGTGGAGGCCCCGCCTAGCAGCGACGTGGACCGCGTCTTCGCCGCGGTCGTACGTGAATCGTCCACCAACATGCTCAAGCATGCTCACCCGCGCAGGTGCACCGTTCGAGTCACCGCCGAGAAGGACTGCGACGTCTTCGATTTCACCAACGACGGCGTCACCCGTGAGGAGACCGACGCAGGTACGGGAACCGGGATCGCTGCACTGACCCGCCAGGTCGAGGACGTCGGAGGCAGACTCACAGCCGGCAAGACGGCATCGGGTACCGAGTTTCGAGTCGTGGCCACCATCCCGAGGGCAAAGGCAGACGTATGACGATTACCGTGTTGCTTGCCGAGGACGTCGCTCTACTGGCCGAAGCCTTCGAGGTGTTGTTGTCCACCGACCCGGACATCGAGGTGGTCGGACGAGTGTCGCGTGGAGACGAAGTATGCGATGCCGTAGATCGCTTGCGGCCGGACCTCGTCCTGATGGACATCGACATGCCCGGGATGACAGGCATCCAGCCACGGCCGCCCTTCGAGCAATGAATGATCGCACCCCCGTACTGCTACTGACCGCGCTCCCCGGCAGCGGACATGTGCACGACGCCTTGGCCGCTGGAGCGAATGGGTATCTCCTCAAGAGCACGGACGCGGTGCACCTCTTTGCCGGCATCAAGGCGGTGATCTCGAAACACACCGTCATCGATCCGGCCCTGGCTGCGGAGGCGTTGCGGGCGGGACCGAATCCATTGAAAGAGCGCGAACTCGATGTGTTGAGGCTCGTCGACCAGGGCCTGTCGACCAAACAGATCGGCGAACGGCTGTTTCTGAGTCCCGGAACCGTGCGCAACTACCTCTCGAGTGCCATCACCAAGCTCGGCTCCAACAGCCGACTGGAGGCCATCCGCACCGCACGCGAAAACGGGTGGTTGTAGAAGGAAGTAAGGGACGACGTCCGCTGCAAACGCCTCTCGGCGAGTGGTCGCTCGAAGCGACAAATGGGGTGAGGCCCGGGGCTTGCCAAGCGAACGCCGTCGAAAGAGTCCAACGAGGCAAGTCCGCCGACTATTCCCACCCACCGTCAGCTGTGTTCGGTGATCATCACCGCCATGGTGTTCGGCTCCATCGCTTCGAAGATGTGTGGCACATCGCCGGGGTAGGCCACGTAGTCGCCCGCGGCCAGTTCGACGGCCTCACCCATCGGCCCCACCATGGCCCGTCCCGCGCTGAGCACCACATGTTCGACGACTCCCGGCGAGTGCGGGTCCGAGCGCCTCGGTTCGCCGACGTCCGCGCTGATCAGATAGATGTCCCGTCGAGCGTTCGGTGGAGACGACGCCAGCAGCGTCGCCGTGTAGTCCGCCCTGTACGACGCGAATCTCGGCCCCTCCCCCGCACGGATCAGGCGGACCGACTGCTTCGCGGGCTCGACCAGCCTGGAGAACGGCACGTCCAAGGTGACGCTGAGTGCCCAGAGAGTCTCGAGGCTCGGATTTCCGGTACCCGATTCCAGTTGCGACAGAGTCGATTTGGCGATGCCGGCTCGGCGAGCCACTTCGGCGAGAGACAGGCCGACGCGTCGTCGCTCCTGCTGGAGAGCAGCCGCGATGGCCGCTATCGGTGGACCGGTATCCGCCATTCGTTCACTCCATCGGTACGTTCGTTTGATTTGACGAACAGCCTAACAGGGTCCACTATAACGACCATGCGTTCGACATGGCGAACCCTGCAGGGGGTCAACATCCGCGACATCGCGTTGGCCTGCCTGGCCGACGCCCTGGTCGGGGCATCGTTCGGTGCCATCTCGGTGGCCGCAGGCCTGCCCCTGTGGCTGCCGGTCGTGATGTCACTGGTGGTCTTCGCGGGCTCCTCCCAGTTCATCTTCGTCGGCATTCTGGCGGCCGGCGGAAATCCCGTTGCCGCTGTGGCCAGCGCGTTGCTCGCCAACATTCGACTGGTTCCGCTCGGCTTCTCCATAGGCGAGGTGTTTCGGAACGTCTCACCACTGAAGCGGCTACTCGGAACTCACCTCATCACCGACGAGGCAGTGGCCTTCAGCGTTGCCGAAAGGGACGAGGACAGCCGTCGAACAGCGTTCTGGCTGTGCGGGATCGGACTGTTCGTCACCTGGAACATCGGCGTCGTGATCGGCACGCTCGGCGGCGGTGCAATCACCGATACCGCTGCACTCGGTCTCGATGCCGCATTCCCGGCGATCCTGTTGGGATTGATCATGCCTGCGCTCCGAGACCGGGCCACCCGCAACGCAGCCCTCGTCGGCGCGTGCATTGCGCTCGTCGCGTCGATGTTCCTGCCCAGTGGACTACCCGTGCTTCTGGCACTGGTCGCCGTCGTACCGGCCATGCTCTCCAATGCTTCTGTCGCACAGAAGGAATCCGCATGAACCTCACGATTCCCCTGCTCGCGTTGATCATCGGCACCTACGCGCTCCGCATGGTCGGCCCGGCACTACGAACCCGAGTCACCATCTCACCTCGCATCGACAAGGTGATGAACACCGCCGTCGCCGTCATCTTCGTGGCACTGGTCGCCACCTCGACCCTCCTCGTGGGCAAAGACTTCGCTGGATTCGCCTTGCCCGCCGGCGTAGCTGTTGCCGCTGTACTCGCCTGGCGACGAGCGCCGTTCGTCGTCATCGTTCTCGCCGCAGCTGCCACTACTGCGGGACTTCGATGGGTCGGCCTCAGCTGAGTCTGCAAGACTGGTTGGTGTCCGAGTCCCCTGTCCAGTCCGTCGACCGCGCGATCGAGGTGCTCGAATACCTTGCCGACCACGGTGAATCCGGCGTGCAGGACGTTGCGGCGCACCTCGAGGTACACAAGTCCACGGCGTTTCGCCTGCTCAGCGCACTGGAATTCCGCAGACTCGTCGAACAACCCGGCGAGCGCGGCAAATACCGCCTCGGCATCGGCCTGATCCGCCTCGCCACGTCCGTGTCCGCTCAACTCGACATCACCCGCATCGCCCGACCGATCCTGCAGGAACTCGCCGACACCATCGGCGAGACCGTCAACATCGCTGTCCCCGACGGCAACGTCACCGTCAATATCGATCAGGTCCGCGGCGGCTCGTCGATCATCAGTCACAACTGGCTCGGTGAGAGGTCTGCTCTGCATGCGACGTCGAGCGGGAAAGCACTGATGGCGTACGACGACTCGCTCCTGAAGGCCGGCGTCGACGGTCATCTCGAACTGTTCACCGCGAACACCATCACCACCAAGGCCGACCTGCTCGACGAGATCGAGACCATCCGTGTCACCGGAATCGCCTATGCGCGCGAGGAGTTGGAGATCGGACTGAACGCGACAGCGGCCACCATCCTCAGCTACGACGGTTCAGCGGTGGGAGCGATCACCGTCTCGGGCCCCGCCTATCGACTGGACGAGGACCGCCTCACGGCGGCGGGGGTATCCGTTCTCGCTGCTGCGCAGCGCGTCTCGACGCTATTTGGTTGGTCCGGCCACGCGTGATCCGACCCAGTCGTGGAACGCCCTGATGTGATGCTCGGCAGGCACCAGCACGCCGCCGTCGCGATACATCCGTGACGACATCGCCGGCTGGCACCGCTCGCACGCCTCGAAGTCCTGCTCGTTGACGCGATGGAACAGCTCCACCGACTTGTCCATCGTCGCCGCACTGTGGGGATCTGCCACCACCGCAGGGGCATAGAGCCAATCGCACTCGACAACCGTGCGATCGACGGACATCGGGAACATCCGGTGGATGATGACGTGATCGGGAACCAGGTTGACGAACACCGTCGGCCTGATCGTGATCGCGTAGTACCGACGATCCCGATCCTCTCCCACTCCATGGAGGGCGTCGAATCCGTGGGAGCCGTCGACGGTGAAGCCGGCTATGTCGCTGCCGAATTCGGCACCGTGACCCACGTACGTCTGCGCTGCCATGCCGTCGGCGAACTCGGGTAGCACCTCGGTGAGTTCGGGGTGAATCGACGCGCAGTGATAGCACTCCATGAAATTCTCGACGATGAGCTTCCAGTTGGCCTTGACGTCGTAGACGATCCGACGCCCCAGGGCAAGTGATTCCATGTCGTACGAATCGATGGCACCCACACCTCCGAGCCGTTCGCGAACATCGCCCTGCACCGTGTCCTCGAACGATGGAGCCTCGTCGGCCACGCACACCCAGACGTACCCGAGCCATTCCCGGACGTGCACCTTCCGGAGCCCGTACTCCACACGATCGATCATCGGCATGTCGATCAGGTTCGGAGCTGCGATCAGCTTGCCGTCGAGATCGTACGTCCATGCGTGATAGGGACATTGAAAGTTTCGACGCACCGTGCCCGACGGCTCGGTGCACAGTGTCGCGCCGCGGTGTCGGCAGATGTTGAAGAACGCGGTCACACCGCCCTTCCGATTGCGGCTCACCAGGATCGACTCACGACCGACCTGAACCGTGCGGAACTTTCCGGGTTCTCCGATGTCATCCGATCTGATCGCACAGAACCACATCTTCTCGAAGATCTGCTCCTGCTCGCGGACGAAATATGCGGGATCGACGTAGGTTTCGCCGCCCAACGTCGGAAGCAGAGTGGGCTGGAGTTCGGGATCGACCATCGTCATGCCGACACCGCGCATCTCGCCGGGTCGAACAGCGCAATGGGGTGGTTCGTCGCACCGTCGATCGCAAGGTCGGCCAGAACTTCTCCGATGACGGGCACGAACTTGAAGCCGTGGCCCGAAAAGCCGCACGCCACGGTGACATTGGCGTGGTCCGGATGCTTCGCCAGAACGAAGTGCTCGTCCGGAGTCGTGGTGTACATGCAGGTCTTCGCGTCCTGATGTGGCCCGGACAGCGCCGGGAACGTGGTGACGATGCGCTGTTGCAGTCGAGCGATCTCCTCGGGATGCACTGTGCGATCGATGGTGTCGGGGTCGCACGGTGTTCCAGCACGGAAGAACGAGATCTTCACGCCGCCGCCCTCCCCGTCGATGGCCGGAAACCCGTAGATCTGATCCGGCCCGTCCCCGCAGATGTACACGGGGTGGTGCGAGCTGTCGAAGGCCGCTTCGCCCGACTCCGGGGTGATCCAGTGCATCACCTGCCGTTCGACAACCATCGGTACGCCGATCTCGGCCAACAGCTTCGGTGCCCACGCTCCCGGTGAAATGACCAGTGCTCCAGCGGTGTACGTGCCGGCCACTGTGGTCACGGTCACCGAGGAGTCGGTGGATTCCCAACCGAGCACCTTCTCGTCGTAGCGCAGTTCGGCACCGGCAGCCTCGGCGAGATCGAGGTGTGCGGCGACCGTCGCCTCGGGTCGAGCGATGCCCGCCTTCTCCTCGAAGAGGGCGAACTCGTCGGGCTGCAGCCGGACAGTCGGGAAGCGCCGCTGCGCCTCGGCCGGGTCGAGTACGTCGTGCTTGAGGCCCCATTTCTCCGAGGCCCGCAGACTGCCGCCGAACGTGAGCCCATCCGGCCTTCCCACGTAGAGGCCACCGGTTTCGGTGAACACGTCCCGCCCACTGTCCGAGGCGAGGTCGTGCCACAGCTCGTACGCGCGCAGCAGCAGCGGTACGTAGGCCGGGTCCTCGAAGTACGACTGCCGATAGATGCGGGAGCCACCGTGACTCGATCCCAGCGCATGCGCGGGTCCGAACTGGTCGATACCCAGCACTCGCTGCCCGCGCCGGGCGAGGTGACAGGCGGCGGCACTTCCCATGCCGCCGATACCGAGGACGATCACGTCGTAGGTCATATCTCTCCTAGGTCGTTCCTGCGGGCTCCACTCCCGATATCTCTCCTGGGTCGTTCCTGCCGGCTCCACTCCCGTCTCAGCATCTGATCTTGTTCATGTCGGGATCCACCAGCGGTTCGGCCATCACCGTCGCGGGCAGTAGGTCTCGGAAGTACTGCACAGCAACGTGATCACCGGGTTGCACCCCTGCCGGTAGCCAGGCGTAGGCCACCGTCCTGCCGATCGTGTAGCCGTACGCGGCACTGGTCACGTACCCGACCACTGTCCCGTCCCGCAGCACCGGCTCCTTGCCCATCACCACATGTGACGGATCGTCCAACGTCAGGCAGGTCAGCACCGGTCCGGCGCCGCCTTCCTGCAACGCATCGGCTCCGACGAAGTCGCCCTTCGCTTTTCGCACCGCGAAGCCGAGCCCCGCCTGATACGGATCGTGTTCGGTGGTCATATCGGTTCCCCACGACCGGTAACCCTTCTCCAGTCGGAGGCTGTTGAACGCACTGCGCCCCGCTGCGACCACGCCATGCGCCTGCCCGGCGTCCCACAGGGTGTCCCACAGGCGCAGTGCGGTATCGGCATCCGTGTACAGCTCCCAGCCGAGCTCGCCCACGTACGACAGTCGCAGCGCCAAGACGTCGACCCCGCCGACGTGAATGGTCCTGCCGTTGAAGTACTTCAGACCGGTATGCGAGATGTCGGCCGAGGTGAGCGGAGCCAGCACCTCCCGTGCCGACGGTCCCCACAGCCCGATACAGGCGGTGGCACCGGTGATGTCGCGAATGTACACATCACGGCCGGAGTGGCGCAGCATCCAGTCTTCGTCGAGCGGACCGTTCACCCCCACTTGGAACCGATCCTCGGCCACCCGCGCGACGGTCACGTCGCTGCGCACACCGCCGGTCGCGTCGAGCATCAGTGCGTAGGTGACGGCTCCGACCTTCTTGTCGAGTTGGTTGGTCGTCAACTTCTGCAGTAGCGCGAGCGCACCGGGTCCGCCGACCTCGAGGCGTCGTAGCGGCGTCATGTCGTACATCGCCACCGCCTCGCGGGTGCGCCAGGCCTCTACCGCGCTGATCGGTGACCAGAATTTCGCCGACCACGGCTCTCGCTTGGGTGCCTGCCACTGTTCCGGAAGTTGTTCGAGCAGAGCGCTGTTGGACTCGTACCAGTGCGGCCGCTCCCAGCCCGCACCGTCGAGGAACATCGCGCCGAGCTCCTGCTGGCGGCGTAGAACGGGCTCACTCGCAGCGGCCGCGGTTCCACTTTCGGCTGCAGTGGATGGATGATGTCGTACACCTCGACGAAGTTCTGGGCACTGGTGCGCGCCACGTTCGACGGCACCAGGTCGGTCTTCTCGAATCGGTACAGGTCGCACTCGTGCATGTCGATCTCGCTGTGCCCGGTGATCATCTGCTCGGCAAGCGATTTCGCCACACCGGCAGAATGCGTCACCCAGATCGCCTCGGAGACCCACAGCCCCTGCACTTCTCGTGATTCACCGACGATCGGTGCGCCGTCCGGGGTGAAGGAGAAGATGCCGTTGAACGCGTGCTGGACTTTCGTTTCTCCGAGAGTGGGAATGAGCTCGGTGCTGCGCTGCCAGGCGTCGGCGAAATCGGTCTCGGTGAACGGCATCGACGACGGCATGCTCTGCGCGGTCACGTTCTCACTGGAACCGAGTTCGCGGGAATCGACGGGCATGGGACGGTGGTGATACGAGCCGATCCCCAGGTGATCGCTGTGTTCACGGTAGTAGAGCCGCTCGTCCTGATGACGCAGAATGGGCAGAATCGCTTCGGTACCTGCTCGACGCGATGGCAGGTCCAACTCGGTCGTGTGCGCGTACTGATGCGCCAGCGGCTGTAGCGGCACCGCCATCCCGAGCAGCTCGCCCAGCTCCGGTCCCCAGAATCCGGCGCAGCAGACGACGATGTCGGCCTCGAACGTGTGCTCGCCCGCCCGCACGGCTGTGACTCGGCCGTTGCTCTGGTCGATCGACGTGACGTCCATTCCGCCGATGAAACGCGCACCCCGCGCGGTGGCCAGCTCGGCCTGCGTCGCGCTGGCCTTCACGGCCTTGGCCAGTCCGTCGTCGGGGGTGTGCAGTCCGGCGAGTATTCGTCCGCGGTCGAGCAGGGGGTAGAGCTCGAGGCATCGTTCGGCGTCCACCACCTCCGACGGCAGGCCCCAGGAAGTGGCGAAGCCGTGGCGTCGATGCAGCTCGTCGACGCGCTCGGGCGTCGTCGCCACCTCGAGACCGCCGACGTCGAGAAAGCAGTCGAGGCTCTTGAACTTGGCAGCCGTGTAGGCCGCGAATCGCGACATCGATCGGGAGGAGTTGGTGGCGAACACCAGGCCGGGCGCATGCGAGGTGGAACCGCCGGTGAGCGGTAGCGGGCCCTTGTCCAGGACTGTGACGTCGGTCCAGCCGCGTGCGGTGAGTTCGTCGGCGAGGCTGCAGCCGACGATTCCGGCACCGACGATCACAACCCTCGGGATGCTCGAGGACATGACACGCTCCTAGGGGGTGTACGTCGAGTTGATTTAGTTGCACAATACGAACTGCACTTCGTATAGCGCAACAGATTCACACGATCGAAACTCGAGCGTTCCACCGCCGCAACGGGGTGATCTCACGCTGGGTACAACACGAGCACTGCACACCCTCAGGTCCCCGGAGGCCCGACCATGACCGCAACGTTCTCCACCCGTGTCCTGCTCGACGTCGGTCGCGCCGAGGATCTCCCCGACGGCGAGGCCCTGCGCATCACCCCGGCCGGAGCACCGCCGATCGCGATCTTCAACGTCGAGGGTGAGTTCTTCGCCATCGACGACACCTGCACCCACCAGGACGCCTCACTGTCCGAAGGCTGGGTGGAGAACTGCGCCGTCGAATGCCCGCTCCACACAGCATGTTTCGACCTTCGCACCGGAGCGGCACTGGGCGCACCCGCCAAGATCCCCGTACGCACGCACGCCGTACACGTCGAGGACGGGGTAATCCGCATCGCGGTCACCCCGTGAAGTCGGTGACCGTGGTCGGAGCCTCGCTCGCGGGAGTGGCCACGGCGCGGGCACTGCGCGATCAGGGTTTCGACGGCCGAATCACGATGATCGGCGACGAAGTGCACCTGCCGTACGACCGGCCGCCACTGTCGAAGAGTTTTCTTCTCGGTGACGAATCCGCACTGCCACTCGACATCGACGGCCTCGATGTCGAGTGGCGTCTGGGTTGCGCGGCGACCAGCCTGTCGGGGACCACGGTCTCGACCGTATCCGGGGACATCAGTGCCGATGCGGTGGTGATCGCAACCGGCGCTGCGGCCTGCCGCCTCCCCGACACCGTCGGGATCGACGGAATTCATGTGCTCCGCAACCTGGACGATGCGCGTGCGCTGCGGTCTTCGCTGTCGTCGGGAGTTCGGGTCACGGTGGTCGGAGCGGGGTTCATCGGCAGCGAAGTCGCCTCCACGGCAGTGGGACTGGGCGCTTCGGTGACGGTTGTCGAGGCCTCGAAGACTCCGCTTGCCCGCGTGTTCGGTAGTGAGCTCGGCTCACTCATCGCCGGGTGGCATCGGAGCGCCGGTGCGGCACTACTGACCGGAGTATCGGTGGCCGGGTTCGTCGTCGAGGCGGGCCGGGTGCGTGCGGTGGAGTTGGCGGACGGTTCGATGATCGAGTCCGACGTGGTCGTCCTCGGCGTCGGTTCTACGCCGAACGTCGGATGGCTCGACGGATCCGGTTTGGACATTCACGGCGGAGTGGTGACCGATCAGCGGGGGATCACCGCGAACCCGGCCGTCGTCGCCGTCGGTGACTGCGCAGCAGTGCGAGATGCCGCCGGAGTGATTCGGCGCGACGAACACTGGACCTCCGCCGCCACCCGACCTGCCGTCACCGTCGAGGCACTACTGACCGGTGGGTCCAAGGAGTTCACCGGGCTGCCGTACGTGTGGTCGGACCAATACGCCGCACGAATCCAATTCGCCGGACATCACGGACCCGACTGCACCGCCGACATCGTCGAGGGCGACCCCGCCACCGGCCCCTTCGTCGCACTCTACCGACGCAATGACCGCCCGGTCGCCGTGCTCGCAGTCTCCTCGCCGCGATCCTTCGGCAAATGGCGTCGCCAGGTGGTCGATACCTCCGACCTGGTGACCTGAGCGTCCACTATTTCCCTCCGCCCACGGAATCCCGTTTCTCGAGCAAAATTGTGGGCAGTGACGGCAGTAGGTCGATCCATTCCCTGAACCGACAACCCCGCCGAATTCCCCAACCCCGCAACTCTCCAAACCCCGCCGCCACTCACCCGCTCCCCAAGTCCACTCGATGTGACATTGACCCCCGAAAAGGCCACCGAATGTCACATTGAGTACCCACCAACGGGAACAATGGTGACGGAACACGGGAATCGATTGTCGACTTTGGGAGCAGCAATGACCGCGCTGGATGCAGTACGACGACGTTGGCCGAAGACGATGCCGTTGCAGCCGCTGCCGTCGGAATCGTGGGCCAAGCAGGAGCCCACCTGGAAGGGTGCGAATCCGCAGGTCATCGAGTCTGCTCTGAAGCGTGCGAAGACGCGGACCTCCGGCAATTGGTTTGTGTTCGCTGCCAGTCGCGACGTGAAGGCCGACAAGCCGTTCGGTCGTTACGTGGGTACCACTGAACTCGTTGCCTGGCGTGACTCTGCAGGCAAGGTCCACATCGGGCCGGGTGCGTGCCCGCATCTCGGTGCAGCGTTGGACACCGCTAAGATCGAGTGCGACACGTTGGTCTGCCGCTGGCACGGTCTTTCGCTCGGACCGAAGGGCAAGCCCGGTTGGCGTCCGGTTCCCGCATTCGACGACGGCGTTCTGGTGTGGGTACGGCTCGACGAGCTCGGCGGTGAGGAGCCGACGCCCGTCCCGGTGGTCCCGATCCGTCCGCCTGCCTCGACTGCCATCGCCGGTGTGGTCACTCTCGTCGGGAAGTGCGAGCCCGACGACATCATCGCCAATCGACTCGATCCCTGGCACGGTGCGTGGTTCCACCCGTACTCGTTCGCTCGGCTGAAGGTGGTCAGCGCGCCGACCGAAATCGATGTACCCGAGGAAGACGATCGCTTTCTGGTCGATGTGACCTTCCGCGTCAGTCGCGGCATCGGAGTTCCGGTGCGGGCCGAGTTCGTCTGCCCCGGTCCCCGCACCATCGTGATGCGCATCCTCGACGGTGAAGGAGCGGGAAGTGTCGTCGAAACGCATGCGACGCCTCTGGCCCCCGCAGCCGACGGCACACCGCGTACCGCCGTCATCGAAGCCACGATCGCGAGTTCGGATCGTCCGGGATTTCAGATGGCACGTAAAGCATCCGGTCTCCTGCGTCCGGCGATGAATTTCACCGCGGCACGGTTGTGGAAGGACGATCTCGACTACGCCGAGCGACGCTACGAGCTGCGTTCGCAGGGCCGGGCCTGATCTACCTTCGACGAACTCGGCGAGTTGTGCGATGACGGTGCCCCAACCGTCCTGGAAGCCGTACTCCTCGTGCATCTTTCGGTCCTCTTCGTTGCGGTGCATCACATGGGCGTGGTACTCGGTTCCGTCGGGGTGGTCGGAGAGGGTGATCGCCGCGGTCATGAACAGCTGCGGCGCCGGCCGCCACCCTTCGACGAGGGAGTTGGTGAACACGATGCGCTCACCGTCGTCGACGGCCAGGAAGCAGCCGTCGATGTGCGGCCCGAAGTCGCTACCTGATTCGCTGATCGAGGTTCGGAAGGCTCCGCCGGGTCGCGGGTCCCAACCGTCCACGCGACACAGCGCAGGCGCGGGAATCCACCATTTCTCGAACTTCGACGGGTCGATCCACGCACTCCACACTGCTGCGCGTGGAGCCTTGATCACGCGGGAAATGGTCAAGTCCAGGGAAGGATCGATCGGTGTCATTGCGCTTCACTTTCTTTCGAGGTGTCGGTGACGAACTGCTCGAGGCGATCGGTCCGGGATTCCCAGACCGCCCGCTGTTCCTGCAGCCAGTGGCCGGCCGCATCGAGGTTGGATCGCTCGATCGTGCACGCACGTACGCGGCCGACCTTGCGCGTGCGTATCCAGCCACTGCGCTCGAGCAGATGAATGTGTTTCATGAACGACGGCAGAGTCATGTCGAACGGTTCGGCAAGTTCGCCCACAGTGGCCGGTCCGGATCCCAACCGGCTCAACACTGCCCGCCGGGTCGGATCGGCCAGTGCCTGAAAGACATCGTCGAGAACGGTCGAATACTGAGCCATAAGGCACACTATCGCTCGATCAATACTTAGCGCAAGGGCTAAGTATGTGAGCGAGCTGCTGCGATCACGACCCCTACTGCGGCACAGCACTATTGGACCTTAAAAAATTTCTGAGAACCTCCGAGAAACCCCTTGGCACTCTCAGGGTCAGAGTGCTAATTTTTGTCCTGCACAGTTGAGGAGCGACTCGCCACAGGGGTGAGCGCATCTGGGTACAGGAGGTGGTTGCTGTGCTTCGTTTCGATCCGTTCCGTGATGTCGATTCCCTCACCTCGGCAATGCTGGGTGCCTCTTCCGGTTCGGACCGCGCCCCGCGATTCATGCCGATGGACCTCTACAAGGTCGACGACCACTACGTCCTCAGTGCCGACCTACCCGGCATCGACCCCGGATCGATCGATGTCGACGTCGACCGCGGCACGTTGACGCTCACCGCTCATCGATCCGCTCCGGAAAGCACTGGTGTGCAGTGGATTACCTCGGAGCGATTCGCCGGCACCTTCCGTCGCCAGGTCTCTCTCGGTGACGGCGTCGATACCCAGCGCATCTCCGCGGCGTACGACAACGGCGTTCTGTCCATCACCATTCCCCTCGCCGAACGCGCGAAACCACGCAAGATCGACATCGCACACACCGAGCAGAAGTCCATCGAACACGAGTCGACCTGACCCGAAACGGACACCCGAACAGATCACGAAAACCATTGGGGTGATGCACTATGCCATCCGAGGCGGTGGTGTGGACGGAATCGACCTACCGTGAGCAGTGGTGGCGCACGGTGGTGGGCGTCGAGACGAGCATGAAGGAATGCTCGACGGCGGACGTGCTCGATCAGTGTCGAGCCGAGCCTCTCGACGACGATCTCTACCCGCACACACAGCACGCAGCCTGACGAGAAGGGCCGGTACCGAACACTCGGTGCCGGCCCTCCGTCATCGGAACCTCTACAGAGACAACGAGAAGAACGTGCTCGACGGATCCAGCACGTAGTCCCCGAACGGCGGACACTCGACGAATCCGTGGCGCGCGTACAGCCTGTGAGCCGCAGCGAAGTAGTCCTGAGTTCCCGTTTCCAGGCTCACCCTCGCAATGCCACGTCGACGCGCATCGCCGAGAGCGTGACCGAGCAAGCGCGACGCCACACCGCGGCCCCGCGCCGCCTCTGTGGTCCGCATCGACTTCAGCTCGGCATGATCAGGTGAGAGCTCCTTCAGCGCAGCGATTCCCAGCAGTACCTGTGCCTCCCAGGCCGTCCACACACTGACGTCCGGCCCGCGCAGGCCCGACAGATCGAGGGCATGCACACTCTCGGCAGGCGAGGTGGCGTGCATGTCCGCGAGATGCTCGGTGAGCAGCGCATGCACTTGCGGACGCGACAGATCGTCGAACTCGATCCGCATGCCGGAACTCACCTGTTCATGAGCCTCTCGATGGCGTCGAACATCTTGAATCGTCCACTGGTCGGCACTGTTTCGATGTCGTGACCGGTGATACCCCAGCTCGCCAACAGCGTGTTCGCCGCCTGCAGTCCGGTGGTGGCCGCGCGTTCCATCAACGCCACCGGCAGATCGATCCGGATGCCGTCGCCCGCGAGAACCAGTGCAGGTTCGGGGGTACGGACGGTCGGACGCTCGGCGAACGCGCCGAGGCCGAACATGGGGCAGTCGTCGCGCCACTCGGATCGCTGCGCTATCACCTCTGCATCAGCGGTTTCCGGATAGATCTCGTGCATCCGGTCCATCAGCTGCTGGCGGGTGACCTCCTCGGATTCCTCGGCGGCGTAGGCGTGCAGCTCGACGACGGAGCCGCCGGTGCGGGCAGCCCACTGCGCGGCCTCGTCCTCGAATCGTTCGAGCACGCTGATGTTGTCGATCGGGGGCATGCCACCGGTGCCGATGAAGGCGGGACGGTCGGCGTTGACTGCCTTGCTCAACCAGACGCGGTGCACCAGGAACGGCGGTGTGTTCTGCAGCGCAGCAACCTGTTTGCGCCAATCGGGCGTCCCGAGCTCAGGCGACTGCTCGAGCACTCGCTGCAATCCGGCGATGTCGGTCGCGAGGACCACCGCGTCGGCGTCGATGATGCCGCCTGCATCGACGCGGAACTTTCGCAATCCACCGCGGCTGATCTCGCCGCACGGAGTGGAGGTTCTGATGTCGACTCCGAGTCCGGTGAGGTACTCCCCCAGCGGGTCCCACAGCGCCTGCGGATACGGGTCACGTGGAACGTCGAAGATCAGGCCCTCGGAGGATCCGAGGAAGTAGATGTGGAACATCATGGCCAGCTCGGCGGCAGACATCTTCTCGGGATCGGCGAAGAAGCTTCGGGAGAACACTCCGAACGCCAGGTGTCGTGCGGCCTCGGGAAAGTTGATGTTGCGCAAAAACTCTGCGGCCGGAGTGGTGTCCAGCTCGTCGAAGGTCTTCGGCACACTCACCGTCATCAACGGCAGTGCCGCAATACCGTTGAGGTCGGTGAGGTCCTTCCACCGGAACGTCGGACTACGCTTGACGAACGCGAAGGCGTTCAGTGGCGGCGTTTCGGGCAGGCCCTTGAATCCGTCGATCCGGCCGTCGCCGTCGATCAGTGGGTAGTCGTCCACCGGACGCAGCCGAGCCAACTCGGGATCGGTGCGGCGGAGCAGGTTTCGCAGGTTGTAGTACTGCCGGAAGAACGCGTGGAAGCCGCGGCTCATGGTGGCGGGTGAGCCGTCCTCGAGCGTCGTGTCCCATCCGCCGACGCGGCCGCCGAGGTAGCTCTCGCGTTCGACCACGTGCACTTTCACTCCGCGCTCGGCCAGTGCGGTCGCAGCACTCAGACCCGCGATACCACCGCCGACCACCACCACGTGCGGCACGTCCGCCAGCTGTGTGGCGTCGCAATACCCTTGCGTCGCAGCATGGGTGACCTTTTTGGAGTCGGTCAACGCTCTTCCTCCGTGGGACGAGAGCCGAGGAACGTGTGCACCACATCGTTCTGCCAACCGGTCATGGTCTCTCTGGCGACACCGGTGTAGCCGGCTCGCTGCATCCGCCGCATGAAGGCCGAGGCACCGTCGAAGGTCACGACGCTGCGCCACAGATGCCGGTACAGAGTGGCGTCGCGTGTCGCCAGCCAGCCGAGCGGAATGATGATGCCCCAGCTCACCACGTTCCAGGAGATCCTGGCCCGGAGCGAATCGTGCACCGAGTACTCGTGGAACGCGATGGTCGAGCCCGGGCGCAGCAGTGACAGAAGCGATTTCAGCTCCGTATCGGGATCGTCGACGTTCCTGATGAGATACGCGGCGAGTATCGCGTCGAACGGACCGTCCACCCCGTTCATCGCCAGCTCCTCGACGCGTGAGTGCACGAACGTCACGTTCGACGGCCAGTCCTTGCTCCGCGCGACCTCGAGCATCTCGGCCGACGCGTCGGCGGCGACGATCTCCGCATGCGGCGCTGCTTCGAGCAGCGCTGCAGTGGATGCGCCGGTGCCGCAACCGATGTCGAGCAGACGCAGGCCGGCACCCAGGTTCGGGATCCGCAGCCGCTTGGCCGACTTGAGCAGGTGGTCGTGATAACCGGGGTTCGCTCCGACGAGTCGGTCGTACGCCTTCGCGCCGACATCGAATGCCCCGGGAACTTCGTTGCGCGGCAGTCCGCTCTTACCGACCTTCACAGTGCCTCTTCCTTGCTGACGCGGGCCGAGGGCCCACCCTGGACCGATACGACATCACCGTGCTGCAACTGCCGTCCGCGCCGCACGTCCACATCCCCGTTGACACTGACCAAACCGTCGGCGATCACGCCCTTCGCCTCCGCACCGGATTCGATGAGGTTGGCGAGCTTGAGGAACTGACCCAATCTGATCGATTCGTCGCGGATGGGGACATCGTGTGCGTCGGACATGTCTCCATCCTGTACTAGCAAGCCGTTCGCTGCTACCAACCGGTCACATCGACGAACGGAACCGGCGCAAGCGCAGGCTGTTGCTCACCACGAACACCGAGGACAGCGCCATCGCGGCACCGGCGAGCATCGGGTTGAGCAGGCCCGCAGCGGCCAGCGGCACAGCAGCGACGTTGTAGGCGAAGGCCCAGAACAGGTTGCCCTTGATGGTGCTCAGCGTGCGTCGCGAGAGCCTGATGGCCTCGCCCACGGCCCGCAGATCACCGCGCACCAACGTCAGGTCGCTCGCCTCGATCGCCACATCGGTGCCCGTACCCATCGCAAGCCCCAGATCGGCCGTGGCCAGCGCGGCCGCGTCGTTGATCCCGTCACCGACCATCGCCACGACCTTGCCCGATGCCTGCAGTTCGGTGACGGCATCGACTTTGCCCGTCGGCAGGACACCGGCGATGACCTGGTCGATTCCCACCTCGGTGGCGATCGTGCGCGCGGCGGCCTCGTTGTCGCCGGTCAGCATGACGGGCGTCAGGCCGAGAGCTCGGAGTTCCGCGACGGCTTGCTTCGACGTCGGCTTGACCGAGTCGGAGACCACCAGCACTCCACGAGCCCTGCCGTCCCAGCCGAGCGCGACTGCGGTGCGTCCCTGATGCTCGGCGGTCTCGAAGGCATCGACAAGCTCCGACGGCAGCGGCATCGACCAGTCGGCCAACAGCGAGCGCCGCCCGATGACCGCGGCTCGACCGTCCACGACACCCTGCACCCCGAGTCCGTCGAGGCTGGTGAATTCCTCGACGGTCATGGATTGGGTCGAACCCGCGATGGCGCGGGCGATGGGGTGCTCCGAACCCGATTCCAACGCTGCCGCCACGGCACGGACCACGTCCTCGTCCTCGCCGTCGGCCACGTGGACCGACTGCAGCGTCATCTCCCCGGTGGTGACGGTTCCGGTCTTGTCGAGTACGACGGTGTCGACGCGGCGCGTGGATTCGAGGATTTCCGGGCCTTTGATCAAGATGCCGAGTTGCGCGGCCCGTCCGGTGCCGACCATCAATGCAGTCGGTGTGGCCAGTCCGAGCGCGCACGGGCACGCGATGATCAGCACCGCGACCGCAGCGGTGAACGCACCGGCTGCGGAACTGCCTGCACCGAGCCAGAATCCGAGCGTCGCGACCGAGATCGCGATGACGATCGGCACGAAGATCCCGGAGATACGATCGGCCAAGCGCTGCGCCTGCGCCTTGCCGGTCTGCGCGTCCTCGACGGCCTTCGCCATCTGCGCGAGCTGAGTATCGGCACCGATTCGCTGTGCCCGCACGGTGATTCGGCCACCCACGTTCAGCGTCGCACCGACCACG
>NZ_BAOX01000018.1:0-37887 GCF_000813105.1 Rhodococcus sp. BS-15
AACCGCGGGTACGCAGATGTGTCTGACTGCCTGAACCGAGCCCGCCTTGCGTCCGATTGTTGGAATGCGTTCCCGCGCGGAAGCGCGAATATGCTGCTTCTCGGTGGTGCGGTATCGGCCCCGATCGTTTTCAGGGCTGCCCCCGCTCGGGCCAGGCGTCGCGTTCCTCAGTCGAGATGTGCGTCATCTGTGGATGGCTGCACCCTCCGCTATGGGCACGCGGAGGCTGCGATGCTCGGTCTCAGCTCGCACTGCTCACTCTCGTGAGCAGGTTCCTCGATCGACCAAGCGCGCCGATGCGATAGGTTCTCGGGTGGATCTTGACACCCGGCTTAGGCCATGCGTCTGCGGCTTTCGTGCATCGGGTGGCCGAGTCGCCGCACAGGCGCGATCACGTCGTGGCGATGGCGCTCTGGGATGTTCGGTATGGCCACCCATCGGGGGAGGGGTGATGCTTCTTCTGTGGTTTACCGCGGTAAACCACAGGCGATAGACGGCCCTTGGCCGCTTCTACCACTTCGCGTGCAATTGGGCGCGCCGGACGGAAGGATCGCCACCATTTGCAGCCCCTCCGTCAGTGGGAGTGCGAGAGATATATAGTCGGGGCCAAGATCTGGGTCGCAATGGAGATGGAATCTCGGGACGGCGGGATTGCGCTGGCGTCGAGTTGAACGGTGCACGTCTGCGCCATTTATGCAGTCAAGTCAGACTAGATCGTCGACTGTGAAATGTGGACTAGTTGACGAGAGGGGCCCTGAGATCCAAGGCTATTGGCTTGAGTCCAAGAGATGCTCGCGTCCGCTGGTGGGGACTCTAGGATCGGCCGAATGAAAATTTGCCGGAGGGTTAGATGATGGTGTGGTGGGTGCGGCGGCCAACAGTGGGGGAGGGGCCTCTGGTCGAACAGTGTCTATGGCATTGATGCCTCGGCTCGTCCCCATGTACTGATGGGCCTCCTCGTAGCAAGACGCGAGCTGGTACGCCCGAGATCGACTGGCGTCACAGTGACGTAATGAGCTGGCATGATCCTTTAGGCGTAGATGACTGGTCTGTCGACGAAATTTCTGTCCCGGAGCCGTCCCGCGCGTGGCCCGCCTGGCTCGAACGCTAGAGAGACGCGGCCTCCCGGAAGGTAGGTTTACCGCGGTAAACGAGGTGTGTGTTCGGCTACTGATGTCAGATGCAGTTGGAACCGCGAACCATGAACCATCCGCGGACGGCGACGGATTCAGAGAAAGTTGTCACAAAACGCGTCTGTGTTGTTCCCCAAACCACACCTTGTGGTGTATTATCATTACTACGCGAACGGGCGAATCACCCCGCGACTCATGGGAAGTGGTACGACTTGTTCGCAATTCACCGGCTCCGCAGGGGATGGGGCGGTGGTCATCCGAAGTAGCTCCTACTGGAGCGAAGCACACGGAGGTATAGAAGTGTCTGTAGTTGCTCTCGTCAATCAAAAGGGCGGCGTTGGTAAGTCCACTCTCACAATGAACCTGGCTGCCGTCAAGGCTGCAGCGTTGACGGATGGGATGGATGGCGATGTCGACTCACCTGTCGCCGCCATCTCCGTTGACCCACAGGGTTCTGCGCTTTGGTGGGCTGACCGTGTCGACGAACTGCCGTTCATGGTCGATCAGATCCTCGACAATGTCGAAGTACTCAGGAACCTCGACAAGTTGCCAGGTATCAAGCACGTATACGTGGACACACCTGGTTGGTTCGATCTGAGGGACAAAGACAGCGACGAGGCTGGGGGAGACCTACTCGGCACCGGAACATCTGCCGACGCCCTGCGTGCCGTCCTCGACGTCAGTGACTTCGTGATCGTCCCGATCACGACGGAGCCTCTCAGCTTCGATCCGACCGCCCGGACAATCAAGAAGTTGCTTGAGCCGCTGGGCAAGAAGTACATCGTGGTCATCAACAACTGGGACCCACGCGACGGAAAGATCGACCTCGACCAGACTCGCGAGTTCATCGCAGCGAATGGCTGGCCCGTGGCCAAGACGGTTGTCCGGCGGTACAAAGTGCACGCACGAGCCGCAGCCGACGGACGCGTTGTCACAGAATACGAACCCAATCGGACGGCCCTGCAAGCCCGCGAGGACTTCTGGAAGCTCAGCGTCGAACTATCGGACGGAGTCAACTAATGGCAGCACGAGGAGGACGCGCGAACTTTGCTTCGCTCGTCGACGCAGTGGGCGACAAGTCGTCTGTGGATCGCAAGGACCCGGCAGCTCGACAACAGCCGCACACCACCGGATCAGGTGACGGACAGTTCCTTCCCAACGTTCCTTTGGAAATGTTGGTTTCGAATCCGCGGAACCCGCGCACCCAGCTCGGTGACCTGACTGACTTGTCGTCTATTGCCGACAAGCAACTGCAGCCCGGCCTAGCCATCAGCCGAGGGGCATTCCTCAAGATATGGCCGGAAGACGAAAGCCAGCTTGGCGATGCCAAGTACGTAGTCGTCAACGGAAATCGGCGGCTCGCGGCCGCTAACAAATACGGCAGGGACGGACTCGACGTCGTCCTGCGCGACAACGTCGCCTCAAGCCGCGGCGAGCTGCTCTGGGCTGCCACTAGCGAGAACATCGACAGGCGTGATTTCGATGTACTCGAGGAAGCCAAAGCGGTCGAAGGGCTCGTGGCTGAGTTCGGGAGCGCCGACAAGGCCGCAGAGAAGCTCGGGCGCACGAAGGGTGGGTGTCCCAACGGCGCGCATTGCTCAAACTTGCACCTGAGCTGCAGGAGGCTCTACGTGCCGGCGACCTAGCCATCCGGCAAGCGCGTTCATTGGCCCAGGTGCCTCTCGAAGAACAAGTCGCTGCGTGGCGGACCGCACAAGACGACCTCGCTGACAAGGCAAACAAGAAGCAGGAGAACAAGGAAATGCCCAAGCCGAAGGACCCCGACGACGCCGACCCCGCTCAGAAGGTGGTCCGCTCGTTGAGAAAGCTCGTCATCGGCCCTACGGACCTCGCCCAGGCAATGCGCGACTACCTTTCCGACGACGACTTCCGAACTCTCATCGCCACGCTGAAGAAACTGTAGACACTCGCGACGGCGCAGAACTCCTATCGACAACCGCTGTGCGGGTTCAGTAGCCCTCTCCGGCACTTGAGCCCAGTCCGCGCCTAAACAGGCCTACTGGACCCGTACAAGTCCCCACGACGGCCATCAGAAGGTGCCGTAAACGCTCACGTGGGTCGCGCCGCGGAGGCAACGTTCGGGCGTACCGATTCCAGTCCAATTCCGCTTCGAGCGAGCACCGATCGCAGGTTCCCCAACCGTCAATTTCGCAGAGGAGCATGGCACCAATGACCATCGTCAAACCTGGAAGTCGACACCATGCTCTGATCATCAACAGCGTCGGTGTCTACGACCTCGACGGCAACACCATCACCCGCGGCCCAGTCACCAGCGTCGCGAAGTTCCAGACCCTTCTCGACTGGCTGCGCACGAAAGAGATGCTGGTGCCGATGGCAGTCACCCCGCAAATCTGGATTGCCGGTTTCGTCGCGTGCGACGTCCTCGGATGGAACCTCGACTACGACGACCCCGCGGTGCTCGACGCCCTCGCGAACACTGCTGACCACGTCGAGATGGCCGCTGTCGGCAAGAAGATGCTGACCCAACGAATCGTCACCACCCTTGCCGACGGATTCGACAATTTCGGAACAGGGTGGCGACTGCGCGTACCCGCAGACATCCCGCTCGACGAAGTGGCGACAGGCCCGTTGATCCCGCTGCAGTACAACGACGGCGGGAATCGCCCGTTCCGCGTCGACGTCTTCATCGAGCCGTACATGTGGACACTGAGCGTGAAACCGCAACTCGGAATTCTCGGAAGTGAAGGCGGGCCATCGGCATTGCCCGTGGCCGAAGCCGAACTGACCACCGAGCTCGCGCGCCGAATCCGTTGGTCCATTACATCCCTCGGCACCTTGCCCGCCCTCACCGGCGCCGGAATCGGAGCGAACATGGTCGATTCGATCTTCCGACCGCGTCGCAAGGCCGCCGAGAAACTCTCCGACAGCTCCCGATCCGCCCAGAAGTCCCCTGCCTTCGTCACCGACCCCACACCCCTGCCGACTCTGGTGGGCGACGACCTCGAAGCGAGATTCCTTTGCTGTGGTCACGCAGACCGGCCCCGGACGAGATCGCGAACGCAACCACTGCAATCGTCGTCGACCAGCGTGCGTCATACCTCGCGTCTGCCGGAACTATCAGCCTCGGGTGGGGCGACCCGGCACACCTCGCCGGCACCGCACTGGACGCGGTGCTGCGCCGCGACAAGATGCCGTTCGCGCTCTGGCACGTCGAGATCCCCGCACCGTCCGAGGTCAATGCCGACCCGCGCCTGCCCGTGGTGATCCCACCCATGCAACGAGACTTCGACAAGCGGTACACGGCTTGGATCACGACGGAATCGCTGACGACGCTGACGAGCCCGGTACCCGACGGTGGGGGAGGACTGGACCTGATCGACCTCCCGATCAGCGAGGCCTTCGTCTATCCGCACGAAGGCCGGATTCTCGAAGCCTGGGCGAAGAAACTCCGTCTCGCGCGCGCCGAGGCGATCGAATCCCAGGACGCCGCTGCCCGTGAGATCATCGCCGGAATCTACAACGGTTACATCGGACGCATGCGTCACGCGGAGAACTGGTCGAGCAAGTACAAACAGCACCACCATCAACCTGTGTGGAGGTGGGCGATCATTGCCAACGCCCGCGCCCGCGCCCGCAGACACGCCATGCGGATCGCATCAGAGCACTCCCTGTGGCCGATCGCAGCGCACACGGACTCGTGGACCTACCTCACCGACGGAACCGTCGACCTCGCTGACCACACCGGCAATCTGGGACGGCTCCAAGTCGAGAAGCGCATCGAGCTGACCGACGAGATGCGCGAGCAGTTCACGAACGCACAGGCGATCACCGTCGGGACCGTCGAATCGATTCTCGCGTCGAAGATCTCGACACCAGAATCCGGTCGCTGACACCCGCCACGCAAAGCAAGACGAGCGCACCCAACGTGCCGACGCCAACGCCATGCCGTGCCCCGGTGGCCACACGGAAGTAGCCAAGCCGACGGATCGAGACCGCCGGCGCGCGGCGATGGATCGGTCCGACCCTGCGCGCAGTGGCCGAACACTTTGCCGCGACCGGTCAACCACCACGCTGGCCGCAACCCGCGATCTTCATCATCCGACAACAACGAGTGTCCCACTCGCCACAGGTCCGCGAAGGTCGCAGCCGCGTCCCCGATGGTTGTGGTCGGGTCGACAAGACGCCGACCACTCTCACACCAGACATGCAGCGCGCTCGCCGAGTCAACATTCCCTGACGCGCAAGAAGGACCCGACCGAGTTCGCCTTCATGCGGCTGAACCGGAACCAGGAAGGATGGTGCGGGGACCGTCAGCTATCTCGAGCCGGGGGCGATCACAGGCCAGGCGTCTGTCCGCCGAACGTGGGCTGAGTCCGCCGATGTGCGCCGTCACTTCGACCCTTCGTAGCCGGGCCACACCGTGTCACCGAGCGTGCCACTCCCCAACGTGGCGGTCTCGAAGTCGCAGACGAACAGGGGCGACCCTACTGGGGCAGGGCGTAACTAACCGGCGGCCGCGCGGGCGAGCAAGCCTAGGGGTGAGGCCGATCGGAAGCGCGCGAAGTGTAGGTGCCGGCCGACCTGCCTACCGCCCGACGCGATATGACGCACCCAACTGCACCGTCCCGCATGAAAACGGTTTCGGGGCTCCTCCGGCGCGAACCGCACCGGCGAAGCCTCGCATTGTCGTACCCGCTGTCAGGACACATTCGAGCGACGAGCTAACCCAGCGGAGACACCCCTGCCCTGGTTGGGCGGGCCCGGAGCCGGAGCCGGAGCCGGGCAGCGGAACATGCTCTTCTCAGTTGCCGACGGCCGCGTCACAGCCCCGATCTGTTTGCCTCCGCTGGCCCAGAACTCACCGTGCAGGGTGGGGCGTCACGACGCACGGGTGAGCCAGGCGTCGAGTGTTGGTCGAGAGACGCCGACGTGGTTCGCCAAGCTCGATTTACTCCAGGACCGTGTCGAGAGCAGCGTCTTGCACGCATCCCCAAATTGTAGGCCCCGTTGCTGCTGTGAAGGCGTCGGACGACCCGCCGCTGGAGGGCCTTCGTCACCGAGGAGAGCGTCGAGAACCGCCAGCCCATGGATTGACCACCAACCCAGGGCGACGTACCGGCTCCAGTTCCGCGCGACCATCTGCAAGGCACGCGCGAGACGCTCGGCGGCAACAAGCGAGGTCTCCTCGTCCGCCAGCAGCCACCGTCCGCACAGTCCGACAGTCGGATCCACGCAGGTGTCCGCGATCCGCAGAAGCGCTCGTCCAGTAGCGAAGCGTCGATCGGAATCGGCCGGCTCCGAGATCGCGTTGTAGAACTCGTCGGATGCGAACTGCCCGACCACGGGCGATGGTAGGTCCGCGTTGGTGTCGAGAGCACGGATGCGTACAGCGTGGGCGCAGTACTTGGCGACCAGCGGTGCGTCGACGTTCGGTCTGCCAACCGGAGTCCCACTCGATCTCATCGCCGCGTCGATAATCGCTGAGGGGACGCCGACCACCCTGCGTGGCCCCGGCACGACGGCAGCTGCTTGCGAGAGTGCAGGCGTGTCGTGCAATGAATTGCGAGAGTTCAAGGGCATTCGATGTCCGCCTTCTTGATCTGGAAATTCGACCGACATGGCAGAGGTGCAATGCGGCGTTCCGTTCTTCCGCCCAGCCTACCTGCAATCTTTACACTATTTGGAAGTGGCGTAAAGTTAAGCGCTGAGTGAATGCGTTGGAGGCTGAGCGGTACTAGCGCTGGACGGCCGCCCCGTGCGCAACGCGCCCCCTCAGTGTGAGCCCTCCAAAGGCCCAGACGAACCCTCCCCCCCGACTGGCCCGAGCAGTGCTCTCCGAGACGCCCTCCAGGAGCCCCTCTGTCGCGGCCTCTGAGCGTGCGCCCAGACCAGCGGCTATCCCACTCCACCAATACCTCCAGGACCCCCTTTGTTATGACGTGGACGCGGCCCGGCTCGCGGGAAGCCTACGCACTGCGACCTGGGCCTGCACCCACCCAACCCCCTTTTCTGCCTCAGCCCGCCCCCAAGAACTCGGCTCCCTTGCCCCCGCTAGAAACCCCGCGAGACCCCCCTGGCCTCACGCCGACACTTCTGCCGCATTCCCCACCCGAAAACCCACTCGAGTTGGTGGTCGAAGCCCCTCTTCCATCTACCCAGTTGCAGTCCAGTTTCACCCTTGGCCGTCACTGGAAGTCGACAGTGGTCAATCGGATGCCGGTCGCCCGCCGCCTCCCCGGCAGGAACCGCTTCGGGTGCAACCGCCGGGCCGAAGTGCGCGCACACTGATGCGAACGCAAAATCGGGATGCGCACTGCCCGCACGCGCAGTCGCAGATGCGTCCAAATTGCTGATCGCACGCCAGGTCGCCAACGCGCGCAACACCGGCCGGCGGAACGCAACGTCGTCCTGACGGTGGTCGCGACAACACGCGGGACGATGTCGCCCTCACGTTTCGAGCTTCATGCCCACGCATCGTGGCGCGCCGATCCGCGACGTGTGCAACAGGGGAGAGCAGTGTCGGCGAAACTCGCGACCACGCAACGCGCGGCCGACAATCCGGCCGGCAGCGGTCGGTACGTCACGATGCGCCCGAATCAAGGCGTGACATGCCCTGCGCGCGCAGGCGAACGCAGGGGCGGTGTACTTACGCTGGTAAGTACACCGGGCGTTGCGGGGACACCTCTCTGCGCCTACGGTGGGGCAATGGAAGAAGCCATGGCCGAACTGGGGCATGCAGTATGAACACCTTCGTACAGAAGCGACGACCGCTCGGCGATCGAGACACTCGCAGCGAAGCACCGCAGGCTCTGACTACCGCTGCAAAGGCGGGCGCGGCCGACGAACGCGCGATGTTGGACTTGCTGCTCGACCGATACACCGAGATACGTAGAGGCTCAACATCCGACCGATGGATTAGAGCCGAACACGTCGGGTCGAACATGGGCAACGACAGTAAGCGCATCGCCGACTTCATCGCCGTCGACAAATACCTAAGCAGCGGACTGGCATTGCACGGGCACGAAGTCAAAGTGTCTCGAGCCGACTGGCTTTCCGAGCTGCGAAACCCCGCCAAGGCCGAATCGTTCACGCGC
This sequence comes from Rhodococcus sp. BS-15, assembly GCF_000813105.1. NCBI lineage: Bacteria > Bacillati > Actinomycetota > Actinomycetes > Mycobacteriales > Nocardiaceae > Rhodococcus > Rhodococcus sp. BS-15. The sequence continues at coordinate 8,210 of NZ_BAOX01000018.1, forward strand.
TACATGAACTACTGGTGGCTGGTTGTTCCGGATTCCACGATCGTCAAGCAAGGTGAACTCCCTGCAGGATGGGGACTGCTCGTCAGATCCGGAGACAAGCTGCGCGCGCAGGTACGGGCACCGAAGCTGGCACCGGCACCACTCCCGATCGAGCTATCGCTGTCGTTGACATCCGCGGCGGTGCGAACCGCCAACCGCGAACCTCTGCGGCGTGACGCCCCGCTGGCGCGGCCCGTTGGAGCGCCGCCGTCCTGCTCTGCTTGTCGACGGGTCGCCCCGTGCGCGATCCACCAACCTCGGGCGCACCGCGCCGCGGTCGAAGGTTCCGGTCCGCAGGATCGTTGACGCGTGACGGGCCAATGCGCGCACGTGATCACACTGGCCGAAGGGCACACTCCGAGCGGGCGCAGACGGTTCACGTCAAGTGCGCGGTGTACTTACGATCGTAAGTACACCGGGGTAGGCTTCGAGCATGGTGGCGATGTACTTCGAGGACGACACGGTAACGCTCTATCACGGTGACGCACTCGATGCGGCCCGCTCGATGCGCCCCGGATCTGTCGACTGCATCGTCACGTCACCGCCCTACTACGATCAGCGCGACTACGGCGAAGACGGGCAATACGGACTGGAAGATACTCCGGAGGAATACATCGAAGTGCTGCGAGCGGTGTTCTGCGAACTCCTCGACAGAGTCCTGACCGCCGATGGAACGCTGTGGTTGAACATCGGCGACACCTACGCCAGTCGGCCCTCGCACACCCGCGGTCGAAACTCCCAATTCAACGGCCGCAAACATGACGCAGCGCAAATGATGAAGTCCGCTCAGCGTCGACGCAGTCGAAGCCCAGCACTACCCCAAAAAGAACCTGATCGGCATTCCATGGCGTCTGGCCCTCGCGCTGCAGGAAGACGGATGGTATCTACGCAGTGACATCATCTGGGACAAGCCGAACGCGCAGCCGGAATCGGTGCGCGATCGCCCGACACGAGTCCACGAGTACATCTTTCTGTTCACGAAGTCCGAGAAGTACTGGTACGACCCCGATCCTCTGCGTGTGAAGGGCACCAACGCGCGAGATGTCTGGTCCATCCCGACGCAGCCGTTTCCCGATGTGCATTTCGCGGTGATGCCCGTTGCAGTGGCGGATCGTTGCGTCCAAGCCGGTTGCAAGCCAGCCGGGACTGTCCTCGACCCGTCTTCCGGAATCGGCACAACTGGGTCTTGCGGCTGCACGGAACGGACGGAAATTCGTCGGGGTGGACCTCAGCGAGAAGTACCTGGCTATGTCGCTTCGGACTCGCCTTGCAGGTCGAACGATCGATTTCGGCGATGCGTCGTGAACGGAAGTACACCCGATAGCCTGGCGATCGTGCCGAACAAGCCCAAGACCCGGAGGCGGAACTTCCGCATTTCAGACGCCGTCTACGACGCAGCAATGGATGCGGCGGTGTCCAATGGAGAGACGCTGACTGATGTGGTGGACCGAGCGCTCGTCGGCTACACCAGGCGCACCGTGACCAAACGCGCAGTGGAAACCCGGAACCGGAACTTCCGCGTCGAAGACGCCGTCTACGACGCAGCAATGGATGCGGCGGTGACCAACGGAGAGACGCTGACTGACGTGGTGGCCCGAGCGCTCGTCGGCTACACCAGGCGCACCGCGGCCAAGCATGCGGCGGAGGAACGAGACGGCGACGGCAGCAACCGCTGACCTGACCCGCCGCCGGCGCTTATGACCGAGAGGTCGATTCTGTCCGGCGAGGTCGTCAAGAACGGTGCGAGCAACTGGGAACTCAGCTGCCAGGAGCACAAGGTCCCCGGTAATTCTGGATTCACGGTCTGGGCTGCCCTTCAACTAGAGGACATCCCGTTTCTTCTGGGCAAGACGCCTGAGGAAACGGCACGCCTATTTCTGGAGACCGTGAACCGCAACCCCGCCGGTGACGTGACCTGCTGGGGTCGGCACTTCTGACACCGCCCAGGTAGCCGTGCGTTGGTCCTGCACACCACACCGATGATGCGCAGGACCAACGGCAACGCGCACCGATCGTCGGGTTGTTCGCAGTGGACGCGCTCAGATGGTGATGGTTATGAGGGTTCTCCTGGTGCGACGCCGTCGGAGTTGTTTCGTTGGGTATCGAGGAGTGCGGTCCGGCGGGTGCGCCGTACTGTGCCGAGGCCCGCAGCGGCGATGATGGCAACTGATGCGGTGCTGCCGACTTTGAGGATCCAGTGAACTGCGTTGTTGGGGTCGTCGAGCTGGATCCACAAGCCTGCGATGGTGACGATGCTGCCCGCGATCATCACCACGAGCGCCCAGTTCGCTGGGGTGGTCTTTCCCCTTGTGCGGAATGTGAGACTGGCGACGGCAGCGGCGAGAATGATCACTAGTCCGGCGGTGATGAGCATCGCGTTTCCCCTTGTTCCGTTTGCGTCGGCACCAACTCTGCAGAGGGCTAGTCGTACCGCTAGGTTGTGTCCGTGGTTTGCATGGTGCCAGGAGGTGCCGACATGGGCCTTCGGGTGCATCGGCGTCGCGATGACCCCGACAATCGTGCGGCTGGCTGTCCGGGTCAGGGCGGTCACGGCAACCTCGGACCGCCTCCATCGCAGGCTGCTCGAGCACGCGAAACTGGACTTCACCGGTGGCCGCCGTGACCGATTTCTTTGAGGGGAGGTAAGGGCTGATGGCTTAGCCCTTACCTGGACGCCGGATGCTGCAGGTCGTCCTCTGCTATGAGGATTGGTTGGTGAACGGCTACTTTCCCTGTCGAACGGTCGAAAAGTAGGTCAGGTCGCTGATCGCGTCGACCACCCACTGCCCGTTGTCGATCGCGTGGACATTCAGGGGCACCTGCAGGGTGGTGAACGTGGTGACCGACGTCGACGCCTTGACGGTGACAAGGAGGTCGACTGCCGTCCCTTCTGCAGCGTTCTGGACGTCGACCTGGCTTCGGGAGTCGATGCGCACCACGTTGGTCGTCGTGTACGGGGAGTTGACAATCGGTTCGGCCGTGAAGTTGCTCGAGACGAAGCGCCCCAGTGCACCGGACTGCGACGTGTAGAAGGCGGAGGCGAAGTTCGCCACGGTGGTACCGAGCGTCGAGCTCGTCGGAATCTGGCCGGTGTACGCGGAGTCGACGGTGATCTGCGGTCGCGAATTGTTCACCACGCGGGGGAGGGTCAGCGCAGCCAACGAGCCATCGTGATCCATGACGGTGACCGCGAAGTAGTTCCGCTGCGGGGTTCCGGTGCCGGGGCGGACGAGCGTAGCTCCGATCGTTACGACCCATTGAGTATCCGGCCCTGCGCTGTTCGACTCCAACCGCGCCACGTTCAGATCGGAAACCTCGACGGGCTCGGTGTTCCACTCGCTCGGCGCAGCCTGTTCGTTCCCGAGCATCTGCTTTACAGCGGCACCATCGGACGCAGTCCCCGTCAACCACAGCGTCAAGTAGTTCTGAGCGAAGAACTGCACCCGGCTGATCCGGTTGAAGTCTTCAGTGGTGTTGGGAACAGGCGGAGCAGGACGAAACACGAGGAAAACCAGCAACAAAAGCACCACGAAGGCAGTTATATAGGTGGTTATCACAGACATTTTAAGGCTCTTCAGAAACCGGCTTTCGTCGAAGATGAAGGCCGTTATGTAACGAGGCAAGTTGCTGATGTATCGAGCCGGTTTCCGCATGTCTCTATGCTACTATCACAGGGGTTTTCGTGGAAGGGGCACTGCATGCAGCGACCGGATAGTCCGGGCGATGGGACGTCTCGTAACACCAGTGATCTCAAGAGTCTCTTCGCGGAGTTGGATAGTACCCCGATAACCGAAATGAACGTCGACTCGATGATCGATCGTTTCGATGCCTCTACCGCTCAACGACCAACCAGTTTCGCTCCTGTCGATCCCGTGCCCGAGGGCAACGCAAGTCCGCGCAACAGTGGCGGACGCACAGGGGGACCGGCACCGTACGGAATATCGGGACCTGCGGTCGCCCGGCCCACCATCGACGACGACGGATCGGATGAGCGTGACGACGACGCGGTTACTGGCCAGTTCATCCCCAGTTTCAACGACGTGGAACCCACTCGAGACGACGAGCAACCGGTCGACCGGGCCCCACACGACACTGGCTCTACAGTCAACGCCGGCACACCCGACCGCGGAATGCCCCGGTTGGACATCTCTTCCGACGTCCTGGACCTGTGGACACGTAGTGACGAGATCTACGGCGACCCGGATAGAACGTGGAGCGACCGCGATAACCGCCGAAGCCAGGACGCCGTAGAAAGCCCGCGGATACCCGTATCGGACGACTCCTATCCGGTCGTACCAGAACAGGATTATCAGGGCGCAAATGCGGCAACTCCAACACCGGTGACGCCAATACCCTCGACAGAAACCGCGACTCCTCACGAGCCGCCGAATAGCCCCACCGACACACCGAAGAACAACACCGGATCAGCATTGGCCTCCACTGCGGACAAAGCGAAGTCCGCAGTGGGGTGGTACCGGACGAGGGACACACGCGTCAAGATCCTGATCGGTCTCGTCGTCCTCGCTGTTTTCCTCACAACTGTCCGGATGTTCAGCGGGGAGGACAGTGCAGAAAGCACGGCGACGAGCGGACCGGCAGCAGTGGTCGAACAGGCCGAAACACCCGCGCCGGTCAACCCCCAAGCGACAGACGGCGTCCTACAACCGACATCCGTGGCGGCCGAATGCCCCTCCGGCTCGTCCCGACCCGAACTGGCGTTGAGCGCCGATCCGAAAGACGCATGGATCTGCGTCCGCGCGCAAGGAATCGACGGAGCCATCCTCACCCTCACCTTCCGTCGGCCCGTCGTCATCACCGAAGTGTCACTGGTGCCGGGATTCAACTATGTCGAAGCATCCGGCGTCGACCGGTGGACCGAACACCGATTGCCTTCCAAACTGCTCTGGACCTTCAACGACGACACCGAATTGGTCCAAGACATCGTCCCCGCCAGAACCGGCGCAACCTTGAAAGTCAACGCCGTTGCAACGCAAACTGTCTCGCTGACCGTCATGCAGACCGTGACACCGAAATCAGAGCAAGTCGAGTCGGATCTGCCCTTCGCTCTGTCACCTGCCGCAGGCAGCGACAGTTTCGCGCTTTCCCACCTTCAAATCACCGGCCACGAAGCCTGAGAACGACAAGGATCACCGATGGACGAGAAGCAAATCCGTGAGAACTATTACCTGGGCATGGTCGACGTCCTGGTCAACAAGAGGCCCAAAGCGGGCCTGCAACGGTTCGAATACACCCTGTCGAAGATCTCGCCGCCCCAAGTCGACCTCTACCGCGCGATAGCCGTGGCGAAAGGGGTCGATAACAACTATGCAGTGACCGACGAGGATCTCCTGGTTTTCCTCGAGCACATCGACACCTGGGGTGTCCTCTCGGTCGAACAAAAGATGAAGCCGTCGTACCCCGATCTTCTGCAGTACCGGGAACTCATGTGGGGATTGGAAGTCAAGGTCACCACTCCGGCTGACGTCTACGCCTACGCAGGGTGGGCGGTCGCCCGAAAAGGCGACTACGACCGGGCCAAAGCGATTCTGGACTACATCCCCCACACGACCCGTACCGAAGGGGCCGACCTGGTCGAAGCCCTGATGTTCTATCAGACGGCGCGATGGAACGACGCGATCAGCGCTGCCGGGCGGTTTCGGCAAGCTCCGTACTTGGACGTCGACGACAAACCCGTTGCCGACGACAGAGGCACCTTCCAGCTCAACGTCATGCTGATCCTGGCCTCGTATCTGATCGCGGGAACCGGTTGGGCGCATCTCGGCGACCCTCAGGCAGCCACATCCCTTCTCAACCAGGGCCTTTCACACCCCCACGCGGGCAACTTTCCGCAAATCAGCGCCGAGATGTGGCGCGTCCTGGGCCTTCTCGAACGTGCCGCTGGACGTGAAACAGACGCCCAAACCTGCTTCTCCAAGGGCTTGGCCATGGCCAGCTCCCGAGAGCTGATCGATACCGCCGCCAACCCGAACCTCACCATGACGATCACCAGCGAGGCGATGATCACACGGCGGACCAGCTACTGGGATCGATCTACCGAGCCTTCTCTGGAAACCGAACGCCAAGCTGCCGCCAGCTCCGATCGCGCGGCCATCCTCGCTGCAGCCGACGCCGCGCTCGACCAGAAGATCGGCATGATCGACGTCAAGGAGCAGGTCAAAGGGTTGCGCGCGAGCGTGGCGTTCAGCGCAGAGTTGGCGCGCCGCGGCAAGTCGGTACAAGGAAGGTCCAACCATCTCGTCTTTTCCGGCCCACCCGGAACGGGCAAGACGGAGATCGCCCGGATCATCGCCCGTATCTATCTCGGCCTTGGTATCACCCGCACCGACGCAGTCAAGGAGACCCGCCGATCGGACTTCATCGGCGAGTATCAGGGCCACACCTCGGCGAAGACGAAGCAGGTGATCGAAGAAGCCGCCGGTGGTGTGCTGTTCATCGACGAGGCGTATGGCCTGATCAAGAGCACGAACGGTAGCGGTAGCAGCGGGGACATGTTCGGTCAGGAAGTAGTCGACGAGCTTCTCGTGGCGTTGGAGAACAATCGGAGCGATCTGATCGTCATCATCGCCGGATACGAGAAGGAGCTCAAGGAGTTCCTGGACCAGAACCAGGGACTGCAGTCGAGGTTCCCCACCTGGATCAGGTTCGATTCCTACACTCCGTCGGAGCTCGGCCAGATCGCCAGGGTGCAGGCGGAATTGAGAGGGAGCATCCTCACCTCGGACGCCGAAGATCTCATCGTCAAGGTGATCACCGACAAGCTCGCCGGCGTCGCCGCGCACAACGGTCGCTCCCTGATCGACGTTGCCGCGAACGGGCGCTTTGCCCGCAACATCATCGAGACCGCCGAGCGGTTCCGCGAGCTACGGCTGGTGAACTTCGACCTGGCGTCCCTTCCTGACGAACAGCTCGTCGCGATCACCGTCGACGACGTCGCCCAAGCATTGGCCCGCGCCATAGGGGAGCTATCGGCATGACGAAAGACACTGGCCACGAACACAGTCGGGGGGAAATGAGATGACACGCAGGCTCACGGACAAGCTGCAGATCTCCGGCTACCGCCTCCTCGTACAACGTATCGAGCAGGGCTTGATCAGCCGGGATGTGCGTGGATTTGCCTCCCCCTTCTCGAAGCAGGGCCAGGCCTTCGCCATCGGACTCGGGCTGGGTGGCCTCATTCTCGTTGCTGCACTGCTGATGTCGGTGCTTCGGCCGGCTGCGCTGTCCGGAGACGCCAAAATCCTCGGCACCAGCTCCGGATCGCGATACGTGGTGTCCGACGGTGTCGTGCACCCCGTGACCAACCTCGCGTCGGCGCGCCTCATCGCCGGTACGCCGGCCGACACGAAGATCGTCAAGGACAGTGAGATCGACAAGTTTCCTCGAGGAATGCTGATGGGGATTCCGTCGGCACCCGACGCGATGATCGCCCGAGGGGACGACGTCTCACGGTGGGCGGTCTGCTCCCAATACGACGCACAGTCGGAACTGTCTCTGACCTCGAGCACACAAGCCCGCACCATCGTCGTCACCGGTGACGACACCATCACCCCCAACACCAGAATCGGCGACGGCACAGCACTTCTGCTCTCAGCAGCTCGGCCGGTGGACGGTAGCGCTGCCTCAACGGCATCGCCTTCGATCTGGCTGCTCTACAAGGGCAAGCGCCTGGCCGTGGACACCAGTGCATACTCACTCAAGACCACGCTGCGGATCAACGACGAGCAGATCGACAAGGCGGTCCCCGTCACCGAGGACTTCATCAACTCCATCCCTGAACGGACACCGTTCACTCGCCCCACCATCGCCAACGACGGCGCGGTGTCGACCGCGCTCAACCGTCAGCGCGTCGGATCGGTTGCCACCACCGACGGCCCCGACGGAACCGACCACTGGCTGATCCTCGACAACGGAGTCGAAAAGATCGGGCCGTTCGTCGCCAACCTCATGACCAACAGCGGTGCCCCGACAACGGACGACGTCACCGCAACCGAGATGGCGTCCGTGCCCCAACGTTCCGACTTCGACTTCTCTGAATTCCCCTGGGAAACACCCACTGTCGACCACACCAGCTCCACTGTGTGCTACGACTGGAGCCGCCGAGGAGACGCTGACGCCGACGGACAATTCCACGCAGGGCCGTCGGTACCCCTGACAGCCGACCAGAGAGCCGACGCCACAGCCTTCCTGCCCGCCCGCAACACCACGCCGCAGGCCGACTACTTCTACACCACACCGGGAAAGGGGTGGCTCGTCTCAGCGACCGGCCAGCCTGAGTCCTCACGCACCGAGGGGCAACTGTGGTGGGTGGCCGACAACGGCATCCGTTACGCCATCGGTGCAACCGCCGACGCGCCGATCAACCGAGTCCTCGAGACCCTCGGACTCAATCCCACACACCCACCCAACCGTGTGCCCTGGTCGATCCTGCAGCTACTACCGCAGGGCAACACCCTCTCACCGGACGCAGCGCGGGTCGTTCACGCCAACATTCCACCGGAAATGGCGCAGGCCCCGGCTCCACCAGCACCCGAGATCAACTGATGACCACCACCGAATCGACGTCGACAGTCCGAAGCACGGCAGGGGAGAACTAATGGGCACCATCCCGATCACGCCACGACCAGCCGTTACCAAACCGTTGAACGGCGAAACGGTCAATCTCCCCGAAGTGCTCACGCGCGACTCCGACGAGAAACGCCCCATCCTGCAACGCATATTGCCGCTGTTCATGATCGTGATGATGGTGGGATTCGTCGGACTGATCATCGTGACATCCGGCGGCCTGGCAAACATGAACCCGATGATGATGATGATGCCCATGATGATGGTGCCGATGCTGCTCATGGGCGTGGCCAGTTCTGCAGGCGGACAATCGAAAGTCGCCGCCATCAAGAGCTACTTCCTGCACCTGAGCGAATCGCGCAAGCAGGTCCACAACCAGGGCGAGCTGATGTTCACCGCGCAAAGGGAGTTCTTCCCGCAACCCGAAGTCCTGGCCTCATTGATCGGTGACGACGACCTCGACGACGTCTCGGCGATGTGGACCATCGGCGACGAAAAGAGTGGCGGGATTTCGACCGTCGACAAGTCGACGTCGAGACAGCTCACGTACAACCCCTACATGGCCGCACGAATCGGCCTCGGGACAGTCGAACTCGAACCGAAGCTCACCGCCGATCCGCTACAGATCGTGGAGAACCTCGAACCCGTCACCGGCACAACGCACATCAAATTCATGCGGACACAGAGGTTCGTCACCGGCATGCCCGTCGCCTACCACCTCGGCAGCGCACCGTTCTACAGGATCCTCGGCGACAACGACGACGACACCCTTACACTGGCACGCGCCATGGTCAGCTCCCTCGCCTACAACCACGGACCCGACGAACTCGCCCTCATGCTCGTCTGCGACGACCCCGACGGTCCGGACTGGGCACCGATGAAGTGGCTCCCTCACACGCTCCGTGCGGCAACCGGTAGCACACACAAGGGCCGCACCATCTTTCGCACCATGGAAGAATTCATGGCAGCCACCGAAGCGTTGCGCCTCGATCGCGGGCCGGCCGTCGTCGGGCTGGGAGCCAACAGGTCGGCAACCACACCGCGAGTCGTGGTCATCATCGACGCCCCCGACGACATCTTTACCCTCCCCACAGGATTGACCGCGTCGGGCATCGCCGGTCTGACGGTCCTCATCGTCCGAGCCGAAAGCCTCGGCAGCGCCCTCACCATCGGCCCATCGGAGACCCTGCAGCTCGAGAACCGAAAAATCACCATCGACGCCGATACCGACGCGGCCGTGGCCGACGCCATGACAACGACCGACTTCGCTGCTTTCGCACGCAAGATGGCCCCGTACCGGCCATTCGGGTTCGGGACCGACAACTCCGACGTAGGAGTCGTGGCACCGCGCACCAAGCAATCGATCAGCTTCGCCGAGGCGCTCGGAATCGACGACATCGACGCATACGACCCCCACGCCGAGTGGGAGCGCAATGCCGCCGCGCCGGCAGTGCGAGCTCCTCTGGGTTACGTCACAGATGACGCAGGCAAGGCCACTGGCGAGATTCTGTACCTCGATATCGCCGAGACCGCCAAGGGCGGAACAGGGCCCACCGGCGCTCTTCAGGGTGTCACCGGTTCCGGCAAATCCCACCTCATCGGTGGTTGGGTGGCATCGATGGCTGCCCACTACTCGCCCGAGCGACTGAACTTCATTCTGATGGACTTCAAGGGTGGCGCGACATTCATTGGCTTCCAGACACTCCCGCACGTCCTTGCTGTGATCACCAACCTCGAGCGCGAAGCTGAGCTTCTCTCCCGCGCAAAGGACGTGATCCTGGGCGAGATCACCCGACGCGAAACCCTCATCACCGAAACGGCTCGCGCGGCCGACATCATCGAATATCGAAAGGTGGCCATCAGCCGACCGGAGCTGCCTGCGCTCCCGGACCTGTTGATCGTCGCCGACGAGTTCAAGGAATTCATCGAGAACAACCGCGAGTACATGAAGGTGTTCGAGTCCGTCAGTCAGAAGGGGCGGTCCCTCGGAATCAAGCTCCTGCTCGCGAGCCAATACATCGACCAGACGATCATCGGAAACGTCGGAAAGAACCAGACTTACGGCATCAGTCTCAAGGCGTCGGACTCCGCATCGTCGACGCAGGTGATCAAAAGCGCGGCCGCAGTTCAGCTACCAATCGGAACCGGTGACGCTTACCTCCGGCAGGACCGGCCACCGGAAGGTGTCGATCAACTGACGCGGTTCCGCGGCTTCGACATCGGGGCGGAGTACCGTCGCCCGCTCGCGCCCCGGACCATCGAAGACAGAACGACTAGAGGTGGGGGAGTCACCGTCGGAGACTTCGACGACGACGTCCACTCTCTCGGACTGAGCCTGTTCACCTCGATCTCGGACGAACAGCCTGTCACGGGGCGTCACGCAGCACCCGAGGTAGCAGAGCAGGCCGCCGTCGAGACCGGGATGACCATCAAAAGCGCGGTGCTCGGCCGTCTGGCCGAGATCACGGACATTCCTGCGCCGAAGCAACTCTGGTTGCCAACCCTCAAAGCGCCGATCACAGCCAAGACTGTCGGCCGCGCACAGTCCTCCGACCGACTCAAGTTCAGGATCGGTGTGCTCGACGATCCGCGCCGCCATCAGCAATTGCCGTTCGACATCATCCCGGAAGGACCGAACGCCCACATCCGTGTTCTCGGTGCACCGGGAAGCGGGTGCTCGACGACGATCGAAGCCATTGTCGCGGCCGCTGCACTGAGCTACCGGCCCAAGGAAGTTTCCTTCTACATCATCGATTGCGGGGCGAAACTTCAAGAGGTGGGGGAGTTTCCGAACGTCGGACAGTACGCGCGTCGGCAAGAGACGGAGATGATCGATCGACTGCTCGGTGAGTTCCTGCGTGTGGCCGAACTCCGCGACACCGAATTCGGCCGTCGTTCGGTCACGACCTTCACCGCGTACCAGCAGTCGCAGATAGCCGAACCCAACCCCTCCGACCCCTACGGCCATATGTTCCTGGTGATCGACGGAGCTCAGACCTTTCTCTCCGATGATGAGGACTATTCCCGTCGGCAGCGTCTACTGCGGATCCTCGATCGCGGCAGGGCATACGGAATCCACGTCATTGCCGCCGGAGGACCCGAAACGATTTGGACCAGAATCGATTCGTACTTCGGGCTGTTCCTCTACCACTCGGTCCCGGACACCTCGGTTCCGGCTGTCTCGATCGACATCGACACCAAGACAATGATCAAGACGATGCCGAACAACCAGCCCGGTCGTATCTTCGAGCTCGGCCACAAGCTGCACGGCCGCGTCATGTTGCCCCACGTTGGGACAGTGCTGCCCGCAGACGCTAGTGATCCCAACAACCTCAAATGGGACTATCAAACCGATCACGGCGCAGCGATTGCCGCATTCGGAGAGGAATTGGCGCGCACACACGGCGGCGAGACCGCCGAACGGATCGTGACCGTGCCGCAGGTCCTGGCCAGCGGGATTGTCTACGACATGTACCGCAGCTGGGTTGAGGTCGAGCCATCGGCGCGCCGCACCATGCCTCTGGGTGTTTCGGCGGCGGACGTGACCCTGGTTTCCCTGCCCGACACCAGCGTCGGTTCGAGATCGCCACACCTGATCGTCGCTGGTGATCACGGTTCGGGAAAGACCACGATGCTCCGGTGGTTGATGGCGATGATCACCCAGCAATACACACCAGACGAAGCAGTCATCTACCTACTCGACCCGTCGTACACATTGCTCAACGAGCGCGACTACCTACGCAGGACAGGTCATCTCGCTCGGTACGGCACCGACAAAGCGACCTCATCGACCGCCGTGGAGGAGGCTGCCAACATCATCAAGGGCAGACTGCCTTCCGACCCGGAAAGCCTGAGCGCCCAAGACATTTACACTCGTAGCTGGTACACGGGGCCCGAAGTCTTCGTCGTTGCCGACAACGTCGAGCAGCTCACCAGCGCGGAATGGGGCGTTGTAGGGCCAATCAATCAGCTCGAGGGCTTGCTCAACCGGAACGACCTCGGACTGCACATATATGCGTCCACCCCGGCGAACACCTTCAGTATGGACAAAGGAAAGGGCATTCTCAACGCGGTGCTGTCCACAAATCCCCACACCCTGCTGCTGTCAGGAACCGGTATCGAGGCAGTGTTCGGCTCGGCCGCTACCGGTAACGCGGTCAAGTTCCGCAAGCGCCGGCCCGGTCTCGGGCAGCTGTACTCGGCCGACTTGGAGCACTCGCCGGTCATTCAGACACCGAACGAGCCCCCATGGGAACTCCCCGACGATTCGGTCGCACAGTGACCCGCGCTCGACGCCGCGGCCGCGTTCTCGTAGCCGCCCTGGCTGCGGTGCTGATCGGGGGCGCGGCGAGCGCAGGGTGTGGGTCGAACACTGTTCTCACGCAATCGATATCGGGCGGCGGAGGTGAGCACCAACTCCCAGGCGGGGGTGCACAGCAGTCGGAGAGTAGTCCCACGGACTCCAGGGCAGTGCTCGTAGACGCTCAGGCAGCTGGGGCACAGCTCGCCTCGCTGCCCGTCAAAGGCCGTGCACCCAAGACCGGGTACAGCCGCGACGAGTTCGGCCAAGCGTGGAGCGACGACGTCAGCGTCAGCGGTGGCCACAACGGTTGCGATACCCGAAACGACCTTCTCACAGCGAATCTCGTGAATGTGGTGTTCAAAACCGGCACGAGAAACTGCGTGGTCCTCTCCGGCACTCTGACCGACGCGTATACCGGATCGACCATCGATTTTGTTCGTGGACAACAGACTTCGAGTTCAGTTCAGATCGATCACGTCTTATCTGCAGCTTTGTCAACTGAATGTCTCAGTTTTGCTGGTCAGGACGTCAACGCCATGCCGCTGACCGAAGCGGTGACGGTGTGACGCGCAGGCGAGCGATGGGTGTCGCGGCGGCTCTAGTTTTCGTCGTCGCTGTGTCCGGTGGTTGCTCGGCTCTGCCGGATGAGTGACGCGTTGCGCGGTAGCCATCGGCTCGCTCCTCTTCGTTTGCTCGAAGGTACGCCCGGCCCCGCCTGATTCGACGCACCCAGACGATGCGTGTCGGCGGTGTCGTCGGCGTACCTCGGTTGCCTTGGATAACACTGCCGCCCACGCATCCCGATCTCACGGAACAAGCCCCAGGATGATGTTAACGGCACTGCCTGATAGCTACTGATTACATGTCGGCGCTTTTTCGGACGCGTGGCAGAAGGGTGCCCAGCAACTGTCCCTGGACGAGCGCCGCGATCTGGCCAACGACCCGCGGAACCTCGTGCCCGTCGACGGCCCCACCAATTCGGCGAAAGGAGACGGCGATGCAGCGACATGGTTGCCGCCCAACCGCGGATACTGGTGCGCGTACGTGAGCCGCCAGATCGAGGTGAAGGCCGCCTATCGGCTGTGGGTCACTGCGGCCGAGAAAGACGCGATGAACCGCGTTCTGGGTTCCTGCCCGGCATCCTGACGTCCGCTTCTACGGGGTCGAGTCACCGTAGATGGCCTTGACGGCGAACTGGGCAGCCACGTCGAACGAATCGACTGCCTTGACGAGATGATCGAGGGTGTCGGGGTCGAAGTCGTAGCCGTACTCTTCGACACTGTCGAGAAGGTCGGCCTTGTCTTGCTTCCCCATTCCGGCCGCGAGTAGTCGCATCCCGGAGTAGCTCGCCAATCCATCGTCGTACTCGATACGGGATGGATTCCGGGCGGGGAGGTAGGACCGGTCGTAGTTGGCTAGGTCGATGACAGCGATGTCGGTGCCCTCGTGGTAGCCACCGACCATCTTCTGTGACTTCGAGTCCTCAACGACGCCGACGCCGGACGACCCGGTTCCGACGTAGTTGTGGTCGACGACGAATGTCAGTCGTGCGTCGGAGTGCAGAACGGGAATCGACGACGGACTGAAGTCGACTATCGGCGATTTGCCCGTCTCGTCGTAGGTGGGTGCCCATCTGAGCCTGTCCTGCGTGAGTCGCACGAAACCCGATGTCGGTGCCGAGTACCAGTAGATGCAGGTAGCTCTGTCGCCGAGTATCCAAAAGATCGGCGATACCACGTTGGTATTGATCCATACCTTCGAGTTATCGTCGATCACCCCTTTGCGGTACAGCTTCACCACACGCCGGAGTTGCTCTGGCAAATTGGTCGCGTAACCCTTGGGTTTGGAGATGTACACCCGCATGTGGAATAGCGTATCGGAAAAGGTCCGAAATACAGCATGTTGAGGTAAGAAGCCGCCACCATTCGATTTTCATGCTAACGATGCTGTACCACTTCGGGCACGATCCCAATTTCACCGAGGCATGGAGGGCTGTCTGGAGTGCTGTGTGGAGGGTTGAGGCCGCGTCGAGTGTTCGCTGTCGGTTTCCAGGTCCGCGCGGGAGCTTCTGGCAGGTCAAGGGGGCTTGATCCAACCGTCTCGATACTTCTTATCGGTGTGCACGAGAAAAGGTGATGCCGGAGGGCTGTCCGGAGCCATGGTCATGTCGCCGGACGGGTGGTGCTGGAGGCGGTTGCGTCGGACGCCAGGGTGGGTCCGGCTCAAGGGGAGCTCGGTGGGATGTAACACGCTGACCCAGTACGGCGTAATAGGGGCCCAATACTGTCTTTTTCGAGCGGTTATCGTCTCGCGTTAAAGGCCGTTATGGTGATAGTCTCATCGCTGTGTTGTATGGATCAGTCACCCGCTGCGCGGCCCCTATACCGAACAGCAGTCACGGCGATGAGAGGGGCGGGGGAAGATGTCCGATATCACCTGGGCCACCACCGCTATAATGCTCATAGTCTCCGCGGTATCGGCGTGGTCGATTTCCGCATCCAAGCTGCTTTTCGGACGACGCAGAGCAGGGCGGCTGGGTATCGACCCACGTATAGCGGGCACGGTAGGAGCAGCAGGAGCGACGGCGCTCCTGTTCGCAGCTGTCGCTGCGGCGTTCCTCGGTGCCGAGTACGCGCGTCAGACGGCGTCGAGCGCAACATCTCCTGTGTTTCTGATCCTTGCGGTCATCTCGTCGACGCTCAGCGTCGTGTCGGCGTACTGGTACGCGGGCACCTGCACATCGGTCATCCGGCACCTCAGGGATCTGGGATGAAGGCACAGCCATGGCAGGCGGCACCCGATTCGGCCGATCGGACCCCGATCGGGGTTTCGCCGCACTCCCGCAATCACGGTCATCCGGTGGCAGTGGTCCAGACCTCGCACACACGCACGACAACACGGCCACTTACGAACTCGACACACACCACAGTGCGTCACCCCGAGAGGAACGAACACAGATGAACACCAACGACGGAGGGTCCGCCCTAGGTCAGCTGTCGACCGCAATCGTGGTGCTTTTGGTTGCCTTCGGCAGCGTGCTGGCCGCGTATCAGCTCTTTCAGGTGTTCAAGAGGAGCGGTAATGACGCCAAATCCGCCGACACCGAGCAGAGTTCCAAGGACTACCTCAACGTTTTGATGAACTACGGCATTTTCGTCGGACTTCTTGCCGTGTACCAGTTCTTCGGTTCGTGGATCGCCGACATCATCAGGTCGGTCTTCTCCGGACTCAGATCCTGAGCATCGCGGATCCAAGAGGGGAGTGCGAGGAAGCAGATGCAGAAATTTCGCGTCTTCAATCACGTCAGTCGAGTCGGAGTCGAGTGGCGTATCGGCGACACCCGATTCCAGATACCGAGCATGACATTGCTGATGGTGGTGTTCTTGACAACCATCACGCTGGCCGCACTCGCAGGCAGGGTCGGCGGCGCATTCATGACGGCTATCGCCGTGATCATCGTGATCACGGGAGTGGTGGCGTTCGCGCTCACCCTCAAGACGGTGCTGCAGATGAACAACATGGGACGGTTGCGCGAATCGACACAGATACGCCTCCTGGTCGGATCCGCGAAATCACCGATATACACGAACTTTTCGACCCCTGACCAGGCAAGTGGCCCCGTGTACCGCAACACCTGAGCTGCAGAACTCCTTTCGGGACAGCATCGACATCACGCGACACACATCGACGGGAAACGACATGGGCAACTACTTGATTCCACTGGCAGCCGCCGAACACAACATCGTGGTCGCCACCGACGGATCAGTCTGGGCGAACTACTTGCTGCGCGGGATCAACGTCAACCCCTACGACACCTCGACGATCGCGGCCGGACAGAAGCAGAACGAGATGCTCTTCCAGGCATTGTCGGAACTGGACACCAACGACGTACTGATAACCGGCGTCAAAGTACGCATCCACCCGGACGAGATCGCGGCCCGAATTGTCCAGGGAATCAAGAAGATAACTTCCGAGCAGTACCCGAAGCTACTGGACCACGTGTCCAGGTTCCATCAGAAGCGGCTCCACGGCCAGCAGGAGTACCGCAGGGTCTACGTCATGTCGGTGAAGCTGCCCTCGGGAGGGATCGTGCCAGGCAAGGGGGCACTGTCCAAGGCCGGCGGCATCGACCCACTCAAAGGTCTGGACTGGAACGACATTCGCAAACGCGAGGCCGAGATCCTCGGACGGATTCCCGCGTCGTTCAGTCCCTCTCGCACGACGCCGGACCACCTGTCCTGGCTGCACGATCGGATGCGGCTACGGGGATTGGAGGTGCCCTGCATGCCGCAGGGCCCGCAGCGCAGGTCGTTCAACGCCAAGGGGTTCTCGGCGGTCATGATCAACAAGACTGCCGACGCCGACATCGTCGTGGATAAATTCATCGACGCGGTCGACAACGGCGACGTACCCAAGGTTCGCTCGACCAAGCTCAGTCAGTTCCGGGCGAACTATCGGTCCATCCGATTCGGGCAGGCCCTCGCCGTGTATTCACCCGAAGAGCGAAGTGACACCCTCCCCGACGGTCCAGCCGCCTTCCAGACTCTGATGGGAGTCGAGGAATACCCGATCAAGTACACCGACACGCTCAACACCTTCACCTACCTCGTGGACCAGGATCTCGGGGTCGACGCGGACTTCGCCCTACGGCTGAGTTTCTCGCAGAAGGAGCTCGCCACCTCTCATGCGGCGAGTTTCAAGAAGGTGCTCGGCCAGGAACAGACCGCGAACTCGCAGGACGAGTTCGACGACGAAGAGTACGACGATCGGCATGCCGAGCTGGGCGCTCTGCGAAGCACAGTCCGTAAGGAGGCCGGGGCGCGGGGAATGAAGGTGGCGGCGATCTTCGCGTTCGCGGCCGCGAACCCCAAGGTGCTCCGCACCGCCATCAGCGCAATCCGAAACAAGTTCGAGGGCAACGACTTCAAAGTCACATTCCCCGTGGGGGGACAATTCGACTTGCTCGAGCAGATGATGCCCGGATCGACTCGATCCAGACTGTCGGACGACCTACAGCAGCTGACGACCGTGCGAAGCTTCTCCGCATGCATGCCCGTGCGGCGGACCGAGATCGGAGACGCGGTCGGTATCCCCATCGCGATCAACAAAGAGAACGCGCTCGGACAGATCGTGCACCAAGACTTCCTCAACGCCACCGAGGACGGCAACGGGTCGATGGCAATCACGGGAGCGCAGGGCGGAGGAAAGTCCTACATCATCAAGGTTCTGCTCGAATGGTTCAGCGACCTCCAATGCCCGACGACGATCATCGATCACTCACCGCACGGTGAGTACGAAGTGTTCGCTACCCAGCTCGCCGGGGCTCAAGTCCTCCGCATCAAGGAACCGACCAGGTCCCTGTGCCCGCTGAAAGTCTTCGCCGACGATCAGACGACGGCGCACCAGGTCTACCTCGAGACCATGTGCAACCTGTTCGGCATCAGCCACGACGACCCGATGGCCCTGTATCTCTCGGATATCACCACACCGAAGTCACGAGGTCTGCGCGGCATTAGCTCTTCTCGCGACGTCATGGCCTATCTGGAGGACAAGCCCGGCGAGGTCGCCGGCCGACTGCTCGGCAAGATGCAGTACTGGGCCGGACAGCGGTATGCCCGCGCGCTGTTCGACCCCGTCAACAATGCAGGAACCGTCGAGGTGATGCCCGCCTTCGCACGCTCGAAGGAGGTGCGGTCGGTGATCTTCCGGACGAACGGATTGCAACTGCACCGCGGCGAGCTGACAGAGGACCTCTCACCGGAGAAGCGATACGCCCAGGTGATCTACACCCTGATTGCCCGCATCACCGCCTACGACTACGCCCGGATTCGCGGCCTGTGCGTGTTCGCCGGAGACGAGATGAGCTTCACCAAAGGATCGAGGGTCGTCGAGGACCTCGTTCGGGCACCAGGAGTCAGTGGCAGAAAAGAAGGCAACATCGGACTGTTCGGATCCCAGGCTGCCAGCCACTTCGACGACGAAAACTACGGTCTCATCAGCAGGAAGCTCGTGCTCAAGCAGCAAACACAACACAACATCGTCGAGGCGTTCGGTTGGGCCGACATACCTCCAACTCCGGGTCTGATCAGGCGGATGAGATCCGATACCTCGCCGTCCCTGCCGGACGAACGCGGCACGATTCCTGGGCGTGAGGGGGAGGGGTGGTACAACGACGGAAAGTCGATAGCTCGCATTCAGACGCTACCGTTCACCACCGAATCCACCGCCCGGTTCGCAGACACCAGAGCCTCGAAAATGATTCGTGCCGAGGAGCTTTCGGAAGCTCAAGCCTCAGGCATTCGGGGCTGACCGCCATGGCAAACCCGCTGATCGACTTTATCGACATCACCGATCGTTACGGGACACGGCTGGTCGATCTCACCACCGACATCACGACGTCCGCTTTCTCGCCGCAATCGGTGCCGTTTGCAGCGGTGACATCCCTGATCGTCGTCGCATTCATGGTCGTCATCAGCTACGGGCTGCTCCTGCTGGATATGGTGATTCGCCAGACCCTGTTCATGGGGATAGTCGGCGATGTGTACAACGCGGCACTGCAGTGGATCTACCAGTACGTCACGCCATGGCAGATCGCGTCGATCGCTGTGCTGGTTCTCATCGGTCGCATCTGGCTCGTCCAGAAGTTGAAAACGCAGGTAGGGCCGGATAAGTCGCGGAGAATCGTCGGCCTCCAGTTCGAGACACGGACCCTGTTCTCGGATTCCAACGCCAAGGAATCGTTCGCGAAGCAAGTTTTCAATCAGCTCGGTAACACCACACTGTTGCTCGGTGTGATCGCGCTGTTGATGGCCAACCCCTTCGCCATCATCGGTTGGCTGATGAATTTCGCATCGACTCTCGCTGGTCAATTGAGTTCGTCAGGCGGCGGTGGCGACTCCGCGAGAAGCGTCGCCGTCGACGGAGTGGTATCGCCGGTTCTGCAGATGGTGAACTACGGCTCCTCGCTCGGACAGAGTTGCTCCGAACAGTGGTCGCGCACGCTGGCAATTGGCGGCGACGTGAGCGAATTGGGCTGCTTGACAACAGACCAAAGTGCGTTCACCGAAGGCTCGGCCGTCATGCTCGCCACCGCGGGCGTCGGGTTCCTGATGATCGGTGCGCTGTCCTACTTTGCATGGCAGGTGTTCAAACCGGCGACGCTCTACCTGGTCCTTACCGCCTGGCATGTCGCCAAGGTGCCCTGGCAAGCGGCCTGGATGATCGCGCGCCCCGGCGAGGAACGACGAAAACTCGACGATATCCGTGGGGCCTTCACTCAGGCTGTGAAGTCACTGCTGTGGCTGATGGGAGCGCTCGCGATCGCGGCCGGAGGCCCGAGTCTGATCATGGTCGTAGCACGGGCAATCACCGAGCAAGGATTCCCTGCATTCCTGGCCCTCGTCGGAGTCACCGCCGCCTACGGATTCGCCGGATGGGCGATGAAGAACAAGTACGGTCAACCGCTCCGGTTCACCAAGGACAACTTTCCCCGGTTCGTGGACGGTGGAACACGAACATGGGGTGAGTTGTGGTCCAACAGCTCATGGGTGCAGAACGTTCGGGAAGCCAATCGCGAGTCCGGTCCATGGAGAACGGGTCCCACCGACGATGCCAATGCCGCCAATCCGCCAGCGGCACAGCAGGAGTCGGATAGAGAGAAGGTGTCGGTGAATCCCGAGGACGAAGCGGTCATCGACCAGGCCACCGAGACGATGGCTACGTCGGTGCCCACTCAGCTCGTCAAGGTCACCGTGAACCCGGCGGCCGTTGTGTTCGGCATGGCCGCGACCTCGATCGATGGAGCGCGCGACACAGCACGAACTGAGTCGGACCGTGAGCAATCCGCTGCGGCCGGCAGTGGGCTCGGCGCGGGGGCGATCGACGTCGTCAACGGCGGCGGCAAAGACCTCAACGGGGATAGCCTTCGGGCATCCCACGGCGCTGCCGCACAGACATACGTGCGCGATCCAGGCTTCACCTTCACCAACGCGATGAGGGGCGTCGGGGAGGGCGGCAGGCATGCTGCCCCCGAGGCGACCTCGCCATCCGAGTTTCCGCGCTCTGCAGCAACGGCTTCGGTTCAACGAGGCTCAGCCTCCGCCGACGCCGAGACCAAGCAACTCGCCGACGGCAGCTGGACAGGGCAGGTCGTCGTTCCGACTGTCGGTGTCGGCCCCGCGCCCGGTCTCGTCGAGCGCGGTGAGAAGCTGGCGGCGAGCTACCGCGACGCAGTGCGCAGGATCAATCAGGACGAGATCGACGGCGACGAGATCGACGACGGAATCTTCGCGCAGACAGCCTCGTCTCTGTCGGCGATGGACGACATTGTCTCGGGTGCTCTGCGTCGCCATCAGGCCGATCTGGACGAAGGCTCGGCGATTCTCGCATCCCGCGCATCGGAGACAGGGCTCGGCGGCGAACGCGTCGAATCGACCCCTGCTGGTGTGTATCTCGCCGAGATCAGACAGCTTGTCGAGCTGCAGAACACGGCCCTGCTGGCGCGGATCCTCGGTGTGCGAGCTGACATCACAGCTCCGGAGGCCGGCGTCGACATCACGGTCGACGAGGTGGACGACGATGGAACGGTCAGGTTGAGATTCGGGACGCAAAGGGGCTTCGGTGACGACATCTGACAAGACAAAACATTGTGATAATATCGCGCTAGTTCGACTGGCGAGAAGGGAGGACGATCGTGGCTGAGTTCAACTCCGAGGACGATTTCCGGCGAGCGGCGTCGGACCGGTTCCCCGACGGCATGCCGGTGGGGATGCCGGGCGCGTCGACACCCCCACCCGGTGCGGCACCCGCTTCCCCTCACATGGGCGAGGGCCAGTCGCTGGAGCAGCCGTGGCTGCCCAGTGGCCCTCTTCAGCCGCGGCCCGTGAGCGGAAGTCCGGACGAGGAAGCCGACGCACCCCACGACTTCGACAGCGGTGCTTACGCGGCCACCGGATACGGCGCTGCAACTGGTCGCCACACCCCGCCACAGCAGGAGGCAGGCAGGGGAATCGGGCACGGCACGGACGCCGGGATGAGCGACGATGACATCGTGAGGCTGCTCAGGCAGGTCGTCGAGGCCAAGCCCGACCTGTTACGCCGGATCACCGCCGATCCGGAGCCTGCCACAACTTCCGCGACCCGGTACGTCGCTCCGCCGGACGCTCGATTCGCCCCGCGTGAATCCGAACCGGCAGCCAAACAACGCGCGATCGACCTTCCCGAGGTCGCAAAGATGGGATGGCGCGGCTGGGTGGCACGCACCTTCAACATGCCGATCAAGAAGGGCAAGAACGAGGAACGGCAAGACCTGTTGAACCTCGCTCGGGGAATCGTCAACACCCAGTTCGAGGACTCGATCGTCATCGGAGTCACTTCCTTCAAGGGCGGATGCGGAAAGACCCCCGTGACGGTGCTTTTGGGCGGAATCATCGCCCAGATTCGCAACCAGCCGGTGCTGGCAATCGACGCCGATCTGCACGGGACGCTGCTCGGACGCGGAACAGACCCAGCGCAGTGGAAGCCGGACTCCGGCCACGCCACACTGCTGGCGTCACGGCTGCAGAGCTACGGATCGGAACAAGTCGACCTCGAACAGTATGTGCATCGGGGCGAAGGCTCGCTGGACGTACTCTCGGGCAACACTTTCGGTAAGAAGTCTCTACTCACCCGCGAGCAGTACCGTGCTGTGTTGGACAAGGCACGTCAGGACTACCGGATCATCATCGTCGACATGTCGCAGGTGAAGGAAGCGGACCTCTACGACGAGGTCATGAAGAGCCTCGACGCGCTCGTCATGCTGACTACCCCCACCGAGACTGCTCTGGTGTTCCAGGAGAACATGGCGACGTTTCTGCGCGGCCACGACGTCGACGCCAAGCTCGGTCTGCAGCGAATCACCATGATCAACCACATCTACCCCAAGGACAACGCAGACATCGCCACTCTGGCCGAAGGTCTCCGCCTCGCCGACCGCGCACCCGACGACCCGGACCGGCGAGTGGAGGTGTGCGAGCTGCCATTCGACCGCCACATCGCCCAGAACACCCAGATCCATCTCGACCGGATCGCACAAGGCACCCGTGAAGAACTGATCCTCGCCGCCGGCGCGCTGTTCGACGCAACCCTCAATGCCAACCCGAAGGAGCAGTCATACCGATGAACGACTACGACCCCGGTACCACCGAGCAGGAAGCCGGCCCGAACAACACGGCCTCCACGCAGGACGTTCCGAGCGTCGACGACATTGCGCAGAAGATCCAGACCGGGCTGCAGCGAATGATCAATGCGCGCAAAGTTATCGATGCTGCCGAGTTCGAACTGGCCCAGGCCCGCACAGAAGAGGAGAAGGCACGCGCGGCCGCGAAGCAGATCGTCGATGACGCACAGGCCAAGGTTTCGAGCACCGAGAAGGCGTACGCCGCCGAGCTCGACGCCGTACTCGCGGAGGGTTACGTCACCTCCGCAGTCCTCGCTAGCCAAGGTCTCACGGTGAAGAAGCGACGCGGCGGACGAAGCAAAGGAGCCGGTACTGGTCAAGGCACCTCGGTCAACGTCTGAGGGGGCACATACGGGGAGGGGCGTCCGGTCGCGCGCCCCGACAGACATGACGATCGGCCGAAATGGGAAGGCGCACAATCTAATGGGTTCAGTAACGGAGACCTGCAATGCCACTGTCTGACACGCACACCACCATGTCGGTGCAGGTGCCCGGCCACCGGATCGACATGAATCTCGCCCGAGACATGCCGGTCAGTGAGCTGACCCGTTCGATCGTGGTGTTCCTGCAGGACGTGCTCAAGGGCGACGAACGCTACGAGCAGGTACTGAAGTGGCTCGACGACGCCTACGCGGTCTGGCAACTGACCACACCTCTCGGTGTCATCTACCCCGGACATCGGACGGTCACAGAGACGGGCATCGTCGACGGTCACACCGTCGTACTCGCCAAGAGCAAGCAGCGCGAGAACTACGCCCCATTGATGGACGATACCGCCGAAGCGATCGCGCACTACGAGCGTCTTCACTTCGGGCAGTGGGTGTCCAGTCATGCACGCACGCTTGCAGGCGCTTTGGTTCCTCTCTCGGCGCTCTTCGTCAGCGCGGTACTGGTCTACGGCGTCGCCAGTGGGGCCATCGGGTCGGTCGGGCAGTACATCGGTGCGGGGGCCTTGGGCTTCGCAGCGGTCGTTGCAATCGTGGCGGCGGTGAACAGTTCGGACACTTTCACCTCCGACCGCATCGCGAGCGAGGATATCGACAAGATCGCCGCCGGTGTCATCACGGCGGGATACATCATGGCCAGCGCCGCGGGAATGCTGTTGGTACCCGGTGGGTTCGGCGCACTGAGTCTGCTACTCGGTGGTGGAATTCTCGCCGGAACTGCACTCGTGGTCACCACCTCGATTCGGTTCCCCGAGAACATCAACTTCGCCGCGCTGGCGCTGGGAGTCCTCGTTGTCCTCGGCACCGGAATCGGGTCCGCCGTCGACGCGACCAGCTTCCAGATCGCCGTCTCACTCGCTGCGGGCTCGACCCTGTTCTTTCTCATGGCTCCGAGGCTGTCGTTGATCCTCGCCCGCGTACCGATGCCGTACGTGCCCGCACAAGGCGAGTCGTTCGTCCGTGACGACGACGAGGATCTGACCCGAATCGACCCGGACCGACGCAACTCCGTGATCGCAGCGATCGTCAACCAGGAACGACAGGTGATCACCGCACGCCAGAGCCTCGTGGGACTGGTCTGGGGCGCTCTGATCACCATCGTCGGTACTGCCGTCGTGGCAGGAGCGATCATCGAGACCCGCCCAGCAATGACATTCGCCTTTTACGGATCGATCGTCCTGGCCATGGTGTACCGAGGCATCTCGTTCGACGACGCACGTATCCACCGGTCGTGGTTGATCGCAGCATTCGTCACCCCCATCGCACTCGCCGGTGCCGCTGCAGCCACCGGCAAGAGCTACGACCTCGTGATCGGGACAGCTGTTGTCGTCGCAGCTGCCGTCCTTGTCGGGTGCTACGCCTCGATCAAAGTCAAAGTGATCAATTCCCCGGTGATGCAGAAGCTGCTCGAGATAGTCGAAACAATCTGCTACGCAACGCCTATCGTCCTTCTGGTGTTCATACTCGACCTCTACGCGCAGGTCCGCGGACGGTGAGCATGAGAGGTGCACGGCCACTTTGCGTCGTCGCAGTCGCCCTCGTGGCGATGGTGGCAACTCCGGGAAGCGCGGTGGCGGCGGATCCACCCGACATCGAGAGCATCCGCGTCATCGCTCCCGAGGATCCGGCACCGGGCCCCCCATCGCCGATGGAACAGCGAACGGCGTGCGCCGTCTCCGCGCTCCTGGCCGAGAGCGCAATAGCTCGACCAGCACCCGCCAACGTGGCCTTCGACGTCGCCACCTTGCACGAATTCGCTACCGGCAAAGGGATTACCGTCGCCGTCATCGACTCCGGCGTCGCGCCGAACGACAGGCTTCCCCGCCTGATCGGAGGCGGAGACTACATCGGCACCGCCAACGGCCTCGAAGACTGTGACCACCATGGAACCCTCGTCGCGGGCATCATCGGAGCCCAACCGTCACCTGCAGACGGATTCGTCGGCGTCGCACCCGATTCGACGTTGATCTCCATCCGCCAAACATCGAGTGCATACGAGCCCGTCGACAGGGACGCCGCCAACGCGGCAGGGTCCTCCACGCTGTCCACTCTTGCCCGCGCGGTCGTCCATGCGGCGAACATGGGGGCC
Source organism: Rhodococcus sp. BS-15 (assembly GCF_000813105.1). NCBI lineage: Bacteria > Bacillati > Actinomycetota > Actinomycetes > Mycobacteriales > Nocardiaceae > Rhodococcus > Rhodococcus sp. BS-15. Next base: position 33,886 of record NZ_BAOX01000018.1, read on the forward strand.
CAGGTCATCAATCTTTCTGTGACCGCATGCTTCCCGGATTCCTCCGTCGTCGACACCGCCGAGCTCGGGGAAGCACTCCGATACGCCGTCGACGTCAAGGACGCGGTCGTGGTGACCTCCGCCGGCAACACCAACGACGCGACCTGCAAGGCCAACCCAGGCTACGACCCTGCCAACGCGGTCGACGTCCGTAACTGGGCCAACACCCACACCGTGTCCATGCCGTCCTACTACTCACCACTCGTCCTGAGCGTGGGCGGTGCGGACCTGATGGGTGGGGTGTACCCCGGCACGATGGCAGGACCCTGGGTGGGAGTTGCCGCTCCTGCGGTCGACATCGTCTCCCTGGACCCGACGAAACCCGCAGGGGGACTGACGAACGCATCGGTTGGGCAGAACGGACCCCAGACCATTGCCGGGACATCGTTCGCGGCCGCATACGTCGCTGGACTGGCCGCCCTCGTACGCGAGCGTCATCCCGAGCTGAACGCACAGCAAGTACGCGAGCGCATCATCGACACAGCCCACACGCCCGCGAACACACAGATCGGAGCCTTCGGAAGCGGCCTGGCCGACCCCGTTGCTGCCCTCACCTCGGGCGCACGTCCCATGCCACGCACCGATGCGGTCCAGTCCCGTAGTTGGACACCGACCGACGACACCGCCCATTGGCAGTGGGTCCCTGCGGCAGTCGCTGTCGGAGGCGTCGCGGTGGTGTTCGTCCTGGTGCTCCTCGCCGTCGGTGGCCACCGCCTACACAGGGCTGCCGACCGGGCACGTAACGCCGCCACCGACGGCCGCCTGTGACCGGTCGCGGTCGATCTCGGGCTGCAGCGTTGACAGCAGCGGGGGTAGTGGTCGTGCTCGCGGCGCTCGCGCCGCCTATGGCGTTCGCTGCGGTGCTTGTCGGCGCTGTAGCGGGCGTGGTCGCGGCCATCGCTCCCGCAGAGACGTCATGGGTCATGGGTGCATGCGCCGGTTGCCTCGGCGCGAGCAGATCGGCCACGATCGCGATCGTGATCGGACCTCCGAAACCGCACATCAGGGTGACGAATCAGATCGTGTAGCAACAGAAGCGGGGAGAGCGGAATGAAGAACGTACACAGCAGAACCAACTGGTGACCATTGCTGCTCTGTCGGCCACGCTGGCGGCGGCGTCGGTCGGCACCGACGTCGCCTGGATGGTCGCTGCAGCTACCGTTGTGATCATCGCGTTGCTCGTGTTCGTCGCGCCAGGAGGCCTGACGGTGTCGCAGCGGATCCGTCGCAGGCTGCGGCGTCCGGTGCGGCGGCGAAACCTGCGGTACTCGACCTCCGACATCGGGACGGTGTGGGACGGAAGCGCGGTGTCGATGTATGTCGCCTTCCTGCCGAGCCCGTTTCAGGTGTCGGTCACCGACGTGCCCGATCCCATCCTGGCTCCCCCGAACGTCCCGCTGGATCTGATCCGAAATCATCTGGTGCAGGGCGACATTCGCTTGACCGAGATCAATGTCCTGAGCCACTCCTATCGACGGTTCAAACGAGGACCGTACAACGACGCGTATCAGCGGATGGTCGGGGAAACTCCGCTGCCCACCCAGATCACCACCGTGATCGAGGTCAAAGTCGATCTGTCGCGGTCGCATGAGTCGGTGAAGGCCCGTGCCACCGATGGAAGCACTCCGGCAGCGTTGGGGAGGACCGCGCACATCGTGGCCGCCCGTCTCGAGCGCAAGCTGAACATCGAAGCTACGAGTCGCGACTTCTGCGCCGCGCCGAGATCGACTGGTTTCACACATCGGTTCTGGCAAATCTGAATTCCGGTCTCCAGAACGAGAAGTGGACCTATCTCGGGGGAGATCAGCCTTCGGTGATCGCACGTCCGGCGGAGTGGACGGCACGGGCTGCCGGGAAGTGGTACTCGGTCCAGGCTGCAGACCGGATGGCCAGTGCGATCCGCATTCAGCCCGCGAAGTTCGGTGCCGCGACGGTGACTGGTGCGGTCGGCTACACCTACTCGCAAGCCCCGAGTCTGCCGGAGAAGTCGCAGATGCTTCGTCGCGCAGCAGGGGAGCAGGGCGACGCGGCCTCCTTGATGCTTCCCCTCGCCAAAACCGTTGAGCCACAACACAGCTATGGGGCACTGACCCTTGGGGAGGGGGAGCGGTTTCCGATCTCGATCCCCGGTGCGGGACTGGGTATCCTGCTCGGTTCAGCCGTTGGGGGTGGCCGCTGCTTCCTGAACCTGCAGACCGGCGGCGAGACGCTGTACGTCCACGGACCCATGGAATTCGTCGTGTCGTTGATGGCCCGCGCATCGGCCGTCGGCGCGACGGTCGGACTCCATATCGACGGACCGGTGTGGGAGCAGTTGGTGTCGGTGAACTCCGACCTCATCGAGTTCATGCCCGAGCGAGCTCGTGCGGTCGAATTGTATCGAGACCGCGCACCGCGAAGCCCGGAGCGGCAGACCGCCGCCATAGCGTGGTGCCCGCGCGGGGTGCCGGACAACGCGATCTATTCGATCCGGGTCGCGGTCGATGGAGCAGCCTTGATCTCCACCCCTGACGGCGACGTCGACTTCGAGTGGTCGGCGACGGTCGACGAGGCTCAATATCTGCCCCAGCTCGCGCCGTACTGAGCAATCGACCTGCGACTACGCCAGGTGATGGACCGATATACGCGTCGTAATCACGGGTTATCCGGACGATGTTAAGAGCGGAATTAGGCGGGTGTTGAAGTTGATCACTGTAAGGGCAACACGCGCCTGTTAGTCTGTGTCGTAGAGCATGAATACCCGCACGATAGAACTGACGAAGGAGACGGATCCATGAGCGTAGTGGGCATCGCGGAAACCGGATTTCAGGACGCAACGAACGCCGCCATCGGCACGCTGAGCGCGCAGATGGAGGGTGTACACACAGCAACCGAGGTTGTCACCGGCGCACTGTTCCCGCCCACCAACGACGGTGCGTCGGCGCGCGCAACGATCCAGGAGCTGGGCAACACCGCTGCATTCAGCGCACAGCTTCGGGCCGGCCTGGCGCAGATGGCGCAGCAGGGCGCGTTGATCGGGGCCAACACCCGCGCGCAGGAAGCTGCCGACATTTCGACAGCAGCCGCTTCGGCCGTCATCTCCTGACGAGGTCCTCGCTGCTGCGGGATGGTGCGGTTCGATCGATTCGTCTGACGTCCAGGGGGTGAAATAGTCCAGTGCCGACCGAAGTCTGGGGTATGTATCCACCCGAGATCAATGCCGGTCGCTACGAGAGCGGCGTCGGTGCACCCTCATGGGTTGCATCGGCACTGAAGTGGTCGATGTTCGCAGGAATCGCCATCGAGAACAACGTCGCCCTCGCTGCGCAAGTCGGGGCTCTGACCGGTAACTGGCAAGGCGGGGCCTCGACTGCTTTTGCGGGACGTTCGGCACCGTTCGCGGCGTGGCTTGCCGAGATGCAGGCGATCGCGGTGGGTAATGCTCAGACCGCGCTGTCCGTCCTGCAGGCGTACTCGATCGGTAACGCCAGCATGATTCCACTGCCACTGGTCGTTGCCAACCGCGTCGCAGCTCGCACTGCTCAACTGGCGGGGGTGTTGGGTGCACCGAATACGGAAATGGTGCGACTGGAGCTCGAATACGCCGGTTTCTGGTCTCATAATGCGGCTGTTATGAACGGGTACGACACGGCAGTGAACACCGCGACTATGTACCGCCAAATTCCCTCCCCTCCTCCGCTTGTGTTGGATGGCGGTTTCGGCGGTTTGGAAGCGGCTCACGGTGCAGCTCAGAATGTCGCTCAGTCGTTGGGACAAAGCGCGGAATCAGCGCACACCTCGGTGGGCAACGGCATGGGTCAGGCTGCTCAGAACATGTTCGGCGGCCAGTCGTTCGCTGGACCGTCGACGTCGGAGTCGACCATGTGGTCCAACCTGATCGGCGGCGGCGCGAGCGCAAGCTCAGGAAGCGGGCTCTCCGCGTTCGGCGGCGGCGGCGGTGCTGCTGGCGGAGGCGGAATCGGG